>CAYNGM010000026.1:0-13700 GCA_964396565.1 uncultured Anaerolineaceae bacterium
CCTGCGCAAGGAGCTGGGTGATGACTGATTCGCCGATGGACGCGTTCGATGCTCGCGTCACGGACCTCATGACGGCGTATGGCGACCGGTCCGTGGGAGCGTACGACGCAGTGGCTATCGCCCGGGTCGCGATCACGCAGCGTCCGAGTCTGACGCATCGCCTCGGGCTCACCCTGAGGGTGGGCCGCGGAGTGCGGCTCCTCCTGCTCGCCGCCGTCATCGCGGTGCTCGCGTCGGCCGCGGCGGTCGCAGTCGGATCACCGCGCCCGGCGACGCTGGACTCGACGATCGTGCTCGGCCCGACTGGCCCCGAGCACACTGTCTACCGGATCCCAGGCGGGCCCGATTTCGAGGTGATCATCGAGAATCGCTCGGACGTCACGTGGCTTCCGTGGGGGTTGGGCCTCCAGGAGAAGGACTCCTTGTGCCACCTCATCGCCGGGCAGGGCCAGCCCGATCCGTGCACCGCCGGACCGCACTCGACGATCGCCCTGAGACCGCCCGGCGTTATCGAGGACCGGTACGAGATCTACTTCGCCCCACCAGGAGCCGACTGGAAGACGGGGATCCGCGTCGTCGTCGACGTGGGGGCCGAGCCGTGAGCCGGAGTGCCTCGATGTCCGACCTCGTTGCGGCGGTCGTGCTCGTGTTCGTTGTCGCGGGCTGTTCGACGGGATCGGGCCTGACGGCGGCGCCATCGAGCCCAGCCAGCACGCCTACTCCTTCGTCGTACCCGCCGACGCCTACCAACGATCCTTCCTCGCCGACGAGCGCGTCGGTCACGCCCAGCCCAAGCCCCAGCCCGTCGCCCGTCCCAATCCCGCCGCCCGTCCCGATCCCGCCGCTCACGAAAACCTTCCGCTCGCCGACCATGGGCTACAGCGTGCACTACCCCAAGGGGTGGACCGTATACAAGGCGACCGCGCCGTGGCATGCCGGGGAGGACGACAACTGGGACGCTCCCAACGGCGACCGGATCGAGAGCGCCGATGCCGGGTTCCGGGGCGGATCCCAGCCCCTGGCGCCGGGCCAATCGGCGACGGACTGGATCGACGCCTACGTCGCAACGCAGGTGACGTGGTGCGGCAAGCGCGAACAGATCCAGCTCGGCGGGAGCGAGGCGACCATCGATCTCAACGGCTGTGACGGCTTGGGACGGTTGGGTGGCCGCATCTTCGACGTCGTGGTGGTCGTTGGCGATCGCGCCTACAACTTCACGACGGAGGGGAACATCGACCGCGACTTCCTGGATGCGCTCCTCGCGACCATCAAGTTCGATCCGTCGTCAGCTGTCGACTGAGCGCCTTTCCGGGGCACGCCTGCCCAAGGCCGACAATCCCGGGTGAAGCGTCAACGCGCCAGGCGCTCGAGGATCTCCCGGTTGAGCTCGATGCTGGCCTTCAGGCGCCGTCGGAAGTCGGGGTCGGACCGGCGGGCATTCCCGGCGCCGCTGTGGCGCGTCAGTCCCGCTGCTCCTCGCTACCACTATTGAGCGCCCGGCCGGCACCGTGCCAGGCACGCTCGGGCGCGGATACCCGCCGATCAGGCGGCGGGGCCGTAAGGGCTGCCTCCGGGTCGGACGCCAGCCGGATGACCGCTTCCACCTCGGCGTCGAGCTTGCGCCTGTACATCCCCGACAGGAACGGCCGCGTCACCGCAGCGAGCGGCCCCGAGACATCGAACGCGTGGCGGACCTTGCAGCCGGTCCCGACGGGCTCGACCTGGTAGCGGTTGACGATCGTAAGGCCCGCGGGCTTGACCACGAGCTCGAGCGCTCGACCCGGCTCGAAGCGACGGACCCGACAGCGATAGACGGTGCCGTAGCCTGCCCGGACTCTCACGATGCCGTCGACCTCCAGCGTCCCCTCGGCCTCGGCCCAGGTCGCGTTGTGGCCCCAGCGACCCCAGGTGCGGGGGTCGGCGTACAGGGCGAAAACGGCGTCGGCCGCGACCGCGGCCTCGCGCGTGCTCTCGATGGTCCAGGTCACGTCCGCGCTCCGTCTGCTCGTCTGGCCCCAGCACGGGCCACGATGCCGTGTGCAGGGTCCGATGACAACGTGGTCTCGCGGCGGGTGGTGCCCACATTGGCCATGGCCCCTCGAGCCGCCCAACCCGACAACCCTTCATCCAGGGATGCTGGCGGGACCGGGGCACGGGTCGCCCTTTGACAGCAGGCCACGAGTCGCTAGGCTTGCCGGACCGCGGCCAGAGCGTGCCCGGCGTCGGGCCCCCGCGGCAGGAGTGATCCATGCCCAAGTACCTGATCACCGGCAGTTACTCGACTCAGGGCATCAAGGGCGTCATCGCCGAGGGTGGCACCGGCCGGGTGGCGGCGGTGCGCAGCCTGCTCGAGAAGCTGGGAGGGACGCTGGAGTCGATGTACTTCGCGTTCGGCAGCGACGACTGGTACATCACCGTCGACCTGCCGGACAACGTCTCGGCTGCCACCGCCTCGCTCACGGTCGCCGCCACCGGCAGCATCAATCCGCGCGTCGTCGTCCTGCTCACCCCCGAGGAGGTCGACGCGGCGGTCAGGAAGACCACCGACTACCGGGCCCCCGGCGCCTGACCGCCCGCTGCCCACCCCGTCGGGACGTCGGCCGCGTCTCACGTTCCGACGGGCTCGTCGTCGTCCAACAGCCGTGCGACCGTCGACGGTGCGAACTCGCCGGTACGGATGACGACACCCGCGATGATCAGCGCTCAGGACGGTCCGGCGACCGACCCCCCGGGCGCCCGCTCGTCGTGTGCGGTGGCGAACCGATGCAGTTCCGCGGCGAAACTCATCCCCACCGTCGCGAGTTCCTCGCCTTGGGAAGCCTCTTCGGGAGCTGCTACCAGCGCTCTCCGCCTTGGCAGGGTCGACAAGCCAGACACGAGATGATATCGTTCGCTATCATGATATTTGGAGGCGTTGCCATGGCGAACCTACTGATTCGCGACGTCCCCGAGGATGTGCTCGCGGGAATCGACGCGAACGCGAAGCGCCTGGGTCTCTCGCGGGTCGAATACTTGCGGCGCGCCCTTGCCAGGGAGCGGACGTTGATCGGCCAGCATGTCGGGGTCGAGGACCTGGCCCGCTTCAGCGAGGCGTTCGCGGACCTCGCAGACCCGGACATCATGCGGCGGGCATGGGAGTGACCGGCTGGCTCATCGACAAGTCCGCCCTGGTGCGCCTAGCTGCCAGTCCGGATGCGGAGCAGTGGGCGTCCAGGATCGAACGAGGGCTGGTGCGTATCACCTCCATCACCCGCCTCGAGGTCGGGTACTCCGCGCGAACCGCGACGGATCTTCGCGAAGCGGGATCACGAGCGCCACTCGCCTCGATGCCAGTCGAGTACCTGACGCCGGCCATTGAGGATCGCGCTATGGCGGTCCAGGCATCGCTCGCCGAGCGCGGCCTGCACCGGGCGGCGTCGATCCCGGACCTGCTCGTGGCCGCCGCAGCTGAGGCGGCGCATCTCACGGTCCTCCACGTCGACAAGGACTTCGACCTGATCGCCGATGTGACCGGCCAGGCGGTCGAACGCCTCGTGACGGCCTGAACGAGCCAAGGGGCAGCAACAGCGTGGCGATGGTGACGACCAGGAGAAACGTCCCCGACACCGTTCGCATCAACGGCCGCGGTGTGCGGCCGGACGCCTTGCGTTGCACGAGGGCGATGATGTGAGCGGGATGCGTGGAGTGCTGATTCTTGCTGTCGCCTGGACTGGGGTCGTGGTCGCCGTGCTCCTGCTGTGGACCCGGAGCCTGCCCGCCACGGGCTGCTGGCGGCTCGTGGACCCGCCCGCGGACTGTCTCGCGGACCTTGCGCAGGTGAACGCCCAGGTTTGGTGGATGCAGACCCTGCCGATGCTCGCCTTCTTCACAAGCGGCTATGTCATCGTCGGCCTGCTCGCCATACGACGGTGGCGACGCAAGCGCGTCTGAGCGACATGGCCCAATCGGCCAGCTAGAAACCACGGTCAGCTGCTCTCACCCTTGCGGGCATAACGGCGCGCTGGTCCGATCCAGGTCGACTCCCGGTTCCCCCCACCGGGTACGTCCGCGCCGTCACCTGCTTGGGTGCCCCATGACCGGCATCGAGCTCGCCATCGCGTTCCTCGCCGGCGTGGTGATGGGCATCGCCCTCGACCGCTGGCTGCCCCGTCGCTCGTCGACGCCTGGATCGACGGCCTGCGTCGGCACGGACTTGCCGTGGCGGGCGACGCTTACGGACCTGATCGCGTGAGCGCGTCGTTCAACATCGATACGAACAGGATCTCGGTGGCACGGTGGTCGCCTCGCATCGAAAGCGCGGCGGCGCCGGCGAAGAAGGCGTCCGCCGGCCGAGGCTTGATTCGGACGAATGCTGGGAGCGCGTATCGGACAGCGAGCCAGTTGGCCCACATCCGGGCCGTTCTCCCGTTGCCGTTGGCGAACGGGTGGATGCGGATCCACTCGCCGTGCGTGTAGGCGCAGAGCCGCACGATCGCCGTGGTGATCGCGGGGTCGCCCGGCTTCTGGCCAGGTGTCGTCGCTGCATCAAGGCTCGATACGACCTGGCCCATCGCTTGGACGACGGCGTCGGTCGCCGCCGGAACGTCGCGGGCGAGGACGCCCTGGGGTGCCCCGACACCGACCTCATAGTCGACGAGACAGGGGCGAGCCGGGTCGCTGTCGCGGAACGCACCGACGTAGTCCGAGTCCGGGACAGAGACACCGGCGTAGATCCGGCGGTGCCACTCGAGCACGAGATCGATCGAAGGGGCTGCCCGTTGGCGCGCGTCGGACTCGACGCTCGGCCAGAGGGCCGCGACGTTGGAGATGATCGTCGGTAGGTCGCCAGGCTGATCGACGTTCCACGCCGGGCAACCGTTCGTCAAACGCCGGCCTCGAACGCCCGCGCCACACCGAAGGGATCGTCATCGGGCTCGATGCGGCGGGCGGTGATCGGCTCCGGCAAGCCCTCAGCCTCCGCGAAGGCGATCCAGGACTCCTGGCCGCGCTCGACGCGGTATCCGCGGAGGCGCTCGATCGTCCGCGACATCGTCACTTCGAGGCCGAGTGCGAAGACCTCGAGTTCGCGTTCGATCATCTCCTCGGCCAGCTGGTTCATCGAGGTCTGCTGGCGTTCTGCGACCAGGCGTAGCAACTCGCGCGTTTGCTCGTGTTCGAACCGCAGGGGAAAGGATGGCCTCGAGGAGCGCGTAGTCATGCCACCGACGATAGCCGGTATGACGTCAGAAGTCCAGAAGTGACATCACTCGCAGACTCTCCGACGCGCGGGCGCTCCTCGCCAACAAGGTGGTCCCGAGCGTCCGGTTCGAGCGACGGCGAGTCCTGGGGGTTGACGCCGTCTCGGTCCACTGCACAATCGACTGCCTCACCAAACGGAGGAGTGGCGGTGCCGAGCGAGGCGGTTCGTGATCTTCGCGGGCGGACGCGCGGCGAAGTGATAGGGCCGAGCGACGGAGGGTACGAGGCGGCTCGAGCCGCCTACAACGCGATGGCGACCGGACGTCCCGTGGCAATTCTCCGGCCCGCCGACCTGCCCGACATCATCGCTGCGGTGCGTTGGGCGGCGGAGTCGGGCCTCGCGATCGGCGTTCGGGGCGGCGGCCACAGCGTTGCCGGCCACTCCTCTCCGGACGGAGCGCTCCTCGTCGACCTGTCGCGGTGGCGCGGAGCGACGGTCGACCCGGTTGCACGAACGGCGGACGCGCTTGCCGGGTCCCGGTTGATGGATCTCGACGCGGCAACGTTCGCCCACGTCCTGGCTGCGCCCTCCGGGACCTTCATCGACACCGGGATCGGTGGCCTGACCCTCACCGGCGGGATCAGCTGGCTCCTGTCGTCGGAGGGGTTCGCGTGCGACGCGCTGATCGGCGCTCAGCTCGTGACGGCGGACGGCGAGGTGCTCGAGGTCGACGAGCAGCGCGAGCCCGAGCTGCTTTGGGGCCTTCGCGGCGGCGGCGGCAACTTCGGCGTCGTCACGCACCTGCGGTATGCGCTGACGCCGGTGCCGGCGATGTTCGGCGGACGCCTCCGGTTCCGTGGCGACGCCCTCCGCGACGCGATCCTCCGGACATTCGAGGTCGAGGCGTCGGCGCCCGACGAGCTCGTCCTCGCGATCGTGGCGTGGCGTGCCGAGGACGGCTCGCCCGCCATCTCGGTGAACGTCGGGTGGCGCGGCGACCCGGAGGGCGGCAGCGCGGCGGTCCGTGCCCTGGCAGACCACCCCGCCTGCTATGAAGCCGACCTCAAGGCGATGAGCTGGCTCCAGCAGCAGTCCCTGTATCAGCCCATCCCATTCGGGCTCCGGCAGTACTGGAAGGGCCACCTCGTCGGGCGCCTGGACGAGACCCTCGCCGACGTCCTGCTCGCGTCGGCGTCCGAGGAGACGAACGAGTCATTCGCGCTTGTCGAGCTCATCCACGGCCGGGCGCACCGGATCCCGGAGTCGTGGGCCGCGTTCGGCGGCCGGGCCGCTGTGGCAAACGTGACCGCGCTCGCGATCTGGAGCGACCCGGCGGACGACGAGGCGGAGATCGCCTGGGCACGTCGGTTCGCCGATCGCGTCTCGCCGCTCTCGCTTCGAGGCGGCGGCTACCTCAACTACCCGGAGCTCGACCAGACGGCGGCGCGGGTGGCGGCGGCATACCCGCCGGACTCGTGGGCTCGACTGCAGCAGCTCAAGCGGCGCCTCGATCCCACGAACCGTTTCCGCTTCAACGCGAACATCTCGCCCGCGGATGCCTGATCTGTCCTGCGGTTGTGTCTTCAGGGAGTTGATCAGCACTACTGTGAGCGTGAGAGGTGTCGTCATCGCCCGGGGTCGTCCGCTTGGTCAAGTGGTCTGAAGTGGTGTAACGCCTCGTCGGCTGGTCAGGCGGCAGTGAGCTACTTCACCTCCTCTGGCCCGGCGGACACACGATCCGCTTGCAGAACAAGCGTATACGGTCTATCGTGGCGTCGAAGGTAACCGCTCGAAACCCAAGCGAATGACGCTCCACCTCACCTACCTCTCCGACATCACCGTCCGATCCCGGCTGGACGCATGGGACAGTGCGGTCCGACGCGACGCACGTCTCGCACCCGGCGACTGGCGGACGCTCGTCGTGTGGCCCGCTGCCCGCGATGCGGCCGTCTCGGGCAGCACGGGTATCGAGGGCAATCCGCTCGACCCGTCCGCTGTCGAGGAGGTCCTCGCCGGCGCCGCCGTCGAGGGCAGCTCCGACCACATCCGCGAGGTGGAGAACTACAACCGGGCCCTTGGCCTCGCGCGCGACGCCGCGGCGCGGCCGGGGTTCGCCTGGTCGCACGAGGTGATCCACCTGATCAACGCGACGGTCATGGAAGGGCTGCCGCGCGACACCCACGGCGACTACCGCGCACGAGGCGAGGACGTGTACGTCGGAGTCTTCACCGGTCCGAACCCGCTGGTCGTGCCAGCCCTCATGGATGAGCTCGTCGCCTGGCTCCGGGCCTCGGGCGAGTCGTCGCTCGTCCGGTCCGCCCTCCTGCACTTGAACCTCATCGGGATCCACCCGTTCAACGACGGGAACGGCCGCACGGCGCGCATCCTCGCCGCGATGGAGCTCGTCCGCGACGGTGTCCGCTCGCCGGAGCTGATCAGCATCGAGGCGTACCTGCGCAGGAACCGCGACGAGTACGTCGCCGCGCTCCGCACCACGCTGGGCGCGAGCTACGACCCGGACAACCACCCGGTCACCGACTGGCTCGACTACTACACGCGGGTCTCCCTGGACCGGCTGGAGGCACGGAACCGGATCCTGGACGCGCTACCGACGGACATCGGCACCCTGTTCACGGTGCTCGCCGACTCCGGTGAGCCGATCGAGTGGGCACCTGTGCTGCTCGCCGCGCGCGTCAGACGGATGCGCACGGCGACCTTGTCCTCCCTCACCGGCCGGTCGATGCCCGCCGCCAGGGCCGAGCTCGCCCGCATCGCCCGCGCCGGCTGGCTGGAGCCGCATGGCGCAACGCGTGGCCGCTGGTATGCCCCGACCGCGCGCCTGGACGCCGTGCCGCTCCGCGTCCCGGAGCTCATGCGCCTCCTTGCCGCAGGCGACCAGCTCCGCCTCTTCGGGTGACTCGGCCAGTGCTGCGTGCTGGCGCCTGAGCGCCGCAGGCGGTCGGACTGTCGCCCCTGTGGCACACAACCGATGACGTCGAGGTCAAAGCTCCGCCCGCGGAGCGCTGGGGCGGCACCCTTCAGGAACTGTCAAGTCTTTAGAGTAGGTGCTAGGCTCTGTCCATGGCCGCCCACCAGCTCACGCTCGAACAGCTCCGACTCCTGCCCGACGATGACCGGGTCGAGTGGCTTCGGGAAGCGCCCGAAGGGCAATGGCTCGAGCGCAAGGGTCCCCGGATCCGGGCGAAGGCCCTCGCTGACGTCATGGTCGGGTTTGCGAACGCCGAAGGCGGCCTCATCTGCATCGGCATCGACGACGGCCGGATCGACGGCGTCAACAGCGCCGGAAGGCTGCTCAATGACTGGCGACAGGCTGCCATCGACTTCAGCGTCCCGCCAGTCCGCCACTCGTTCGAACTGCTCCCCTGCACCAACGCCGACGGCCAGCCGGACCAGCTGGCGGTGATCGAGGTCGAGGCGAGCGAACGGGTTCACGAGAACGCAGCCGGCGACACGTACCTGCGGGTCGGTGATGAGAATCGGAAGCTCGGTCCCTTCGAGGCTCAGGAACTCAGGTACGACAAAGGCGAGTCGACGTACGACGGGCGAGCGGTCGATGGCGCACGCGACGGGGACCTGGATCCCACGCTCGTTCGCCGCTACCTCACGGCGATCAAGGCAACCGCGCGCGGCGATGCGGCAGTCCGGGCGCGCGGTCTCGTCGTCGAGAACCGCGGACGGCTCGTGCCCACGATCGCTGGCGTGCTGGTCCTGGGTCGCGATCCCCAGGCGTACTTTCCCGAGGCATACGTCCGGCTCCTTCGATACAAGGGCTCGTCGCGTGAGACCGGTGCCCGGTCGAACGTCCTCGGGGACGTCAGGCTGACCGGCACGATCCCCGACCAGATCGCAACGGCTCGCCGCCGGCTCCGCCGCTGGCTGCCCGCCACGGTCAGGCTCGGCACGCGGGGACGCTTCGATCGCGAGACGTACGTCCCTGAGCCGGCCTGGCTCGAGGCCATCGTCAACGCCGTCATCCACCGCTCCTACGCGATCGGCGGCGACCACATTCGCGTCGAGCTGTTCGATGATCGGCTCGAGATCGAGAGCCCGGGGCGGCTCCCGGGCCTTGTCCGCATCGACAACATCCGGACGACCAGATTCGCGCGGAACCCGCGGATCGCGCGGGCCCTCGCCGATCTCGACTACGGCCGCGAGCTCGGAGAGGGCGTCAACCGGATGTACGAGGAGATGGGGAGGGCCGGCCTGCCTGAACCCGTGTTCGTCCAGACCCCCGCCTCGCTCCGCGTGACCTTCCTGGCTGACCCACTCTTCGCCAGGATCCTGGCCGCGCTGCCGCCCGGGTCCGAGCGGTTCGTGGAGCACTTGAACCGCACGGGCCGCGTGACGACGAGCCAGGCGATCCAGTTGCTCGGGGTGTCGAGGCCGACTGCCCTCCATTACCTCCACCGACTCGAGGAGGCGGGCCTGATCGAGGCCATCCGCACTTCTCCCAATGACCCGCGAGGGTACTGGCGCACGAGTGTCGAGGGTTCGTAGAGACTCTAAGACTCTTAGAGTAGCTACCTGGGGGATTGACCCGATCGTATCGTCGGGTCGCCTCCGAGATCCCGTGCCTTCGTCGTCGACCACGATGCTGATGTTGTCCATCAGTTGGATCGTCATCGGATCAACCGGAGCGCATCGGATAGCCAGGTAGCCTGAGCGTCACACGTCCGTCAGGGCACGCATCCGAAGGAACTCGGTCACGCGGTTGAACCTGCCGATGATCCGCACTGGCCAGGGCATGAGCCGAAGCTCGGGATCGATGATCAGCTCGGGTTCGACGAGATGGACGTCATGTCCCCTGGCGCGCATCGAGCATTCGCCTGCCGCCATGATGTTCTTGAGCCACTGGACATCCGAACCGTAGGTCAGGGCGAAGACGTAGTGGTCGCCGCGTCGGAAGACGTTGATCGGGATGCGGTATGTCTTGCCCGACACACGACCGACATGCGTCAGGATCGCGAACGTCGGCATCCAGCCCGCGAAGTGGATCGACAGCCGATTGAAGATCTTCGAAGTGAATGGTCGCAGGAACCGGATCCGGGTGGTCGGCACGCCGGTCATGACACCCTCCCATCGCACAGTAACGCAGTTGTAGTTGCGTTAGGATACCATCGATGACAACCGATGCAGGGCTCGACGAGCGACGACGGCCGCGACCTGGCGGTCGGAGTGCTCGCGTGCGCTCGGCGGTGCTCGCCGCGGCGGCGGAACTGCTGGCCGAGCGCGGCTACGATGACCTCGAGTTGCCGGACGTAGCCCGTCGAGCCGGCGTCCACCCGACCACGGTCTACCGTCGCTGGCCGACCAAGGCGCGACTCGTCGGCGAGGCGCTGCTTGAGCGCGCAGCGGTCCTGAGCCCGACGCCGGACACTGGTGCCCTGGCGACTGACCTCGAGCGCCTGCTCGCGGACGGGGCGACGCTCGTCGGCAGCCCCGCGGTCCGAGCGCTGTTCGGAGTGCTGATCGCGGAGGCAGCCGATCCCAGCCCTGAACTGGTGGTCGCCCGCGACCACTTCTGGTCCGTGCACCGGATCGAGGCAGAGGCGATCGTCGAGCGGGCCATCGCGAGGGGCGAGCTGCCGCCCGGCACTGAGGCCACGGCCCTCATCGACCTCGTCGTCGGTCCCGCCCTGCTCCGCCTGCTGCTGATGGGTCAACACCTCACGAAGAAGGAGGTGGAGGCGATCGTCACGCGCGCGATCAGCAGCCTTCAGATGGTGGGACCCGGTAGCTGGTAGTCGTCTGCTCCGCGGCGTGATCGACTCCCTCCATGCCCCGAAGTCAACGGGCGGCGGTCCGCGCCATGATGGCCGGAAGGCGTCGCGCCGCGGGCAAATAGACCTCGCCAGCAAGCCCGCCGACGATTGGTCGGTGAAGGTGTGCACGCTCTGCGGCGTCGTCACCAGCCGCGCTGGTAGTCGCTGTGCACCGAGCACGCCCGCCAGGTCGACGTCCTCGCCGCGTTCGTCGCGGCCGGCGGCTCGGTTCCCGAGGCCGCGGCCCTGGTCGGCGTCCGGCCGAGCACCGCGAAGCGGCATCTTGCCGACCTGCGGGCCCGCTCGGGCCTCACCACCGAGCAGCTGATCTACCGAGGGCGGGCGGAGGGGTGGCTGGTGGTGGCGGGGCTGGAGCCCGGCTGACGGCTATCCGGGCCGACCGCCCGAGCCTGGGGGTCGATTTCGCCGTTGGGTATTGACATTGGACCGACTCCAAGGTCTACGGTTCGCGCCATGGCAGCGTCCCCCGAGGCCGGCTTCCTCGTCATCGCCGACCTAACCGGCTACACCGCATACCTGACGGACAGCGAGATCGAGCACGCGCCCGCGATCGCCGGCGATCTGCTCGAGACGATCGTCGGGCGCCTCGAGCCGCCGTTCCGGCTGACGAAGTTCGAGGGCGATGCCGCGTTCCTCTACGCCGAGGACGGTCGCGCGGATGGATCCCTGCTCCTCGACGCCATCGAGGCCGCGTACATCGCCTTCCGGCGGCGGCTGCGGAGCATCGACCAGGCAACGAGCTGTGACTGCAACTCCTGCCGCCTCGCCCCCAAGCTCGACCTGAAGGTGTTCCTCCATCACGGCGCCTACGTCCGCGGGCGCATCGCCGGGCACGACGAGCTCGCAGGATCGGACGTGATCCTCGTCCACCGACTGCTCAAGGGGACGACCGCCGCGGGCGCGCGCGCGAACGGCTTCGTCCTGTTCACGCAGGCCGCGGTGGAGGCCCTTGCGCTTGACCCCGATGCCCTGGGACTCGTGCCGGGCGAGGAGTCGATCGAGCACCTCGGGCGAGTCGCCACCTTCACCCTGGATCTCGAGGCCCGATGGCAGTCGGAGGCGGCGGCGCGCCGGCTCGAGATCGCTGAGCCCGACGTGATCCTCGACGTCGGGGCGACGCTGGCGGCCGAGCCGTCCGTCGTGTGGGCCTATCTGACCTCGCCGGCCCTGCGGACGCGATGGGAGGGTCCCATGGTCATCGACGAGACCTCGAGCAGCGGACGCCGAGGCGTTGGAACAACCGCCCAGTGCGTTACCGGACGGCTCGCGACGCTCGAGGAGATCGTCGACTGGCAGCCCTACGACCGCGTCGCCTGGCGACTGGCCGTGCCGGGCGTCGGTCCGGTCGCGGCCATCGCAGATCTCGATCCGACCGAGAGCGGGACGCATCTCCGCCTTCGCTGGGCCTACCTCGGCGACCCTGCCGCCGACGGGGCCGTGGTGGCGCGAATTCGCGCCGACAAAGAGGCGGCCTTTCGGCGCCTCGCGACGACGATCGCTGGAGCGTTGCCGGTCGTCGAACAGAGGGAGGTCCGGGCATGACCAGGTTCGTCTCAGAACAGACCATCGCCAGATCGGCCGACGACGTCTGGGCATACGCCACCGACATCGTTCGGCACACCGAGTGGATGACCGTCACCGACGCGCGGATCGTGCGCGGTGATGGGACGCAGGTCGGGGCTCGTGGGCGCGAGCGGATGCGGTTCGGCACATTCGGGTGGGACGTCGAGTTCGAGGTCGCCGACGCGGAGCCGGGACGTCGGGTCTCCTGGAAGTCGGTCAGTGGAGCTCCCTTCGATCTCGCAGTGTCCCTGGACCTGGAGCCGCTGGGGCCGACCTCGACGAAGGCGACGTACGCGGCGGACATCCGGCTCCACGGTTTGTGGCGACTGCTCGGACCGATTGTCGCCATGGAAGGGAAGGCCGGTCCGGAGCGCGAACTCGGACGTCTCAAGGCGCAGGTCGAGGGGGCCTCGGGCATGGCTGCGGCGACGTCATGACGACGTTGCGCGAGTTCCCGATCAGCGCCCGAGCCGCGGCCCTCGACCTCGATCGGGCGCGCCGGTGGTACGAGGAGAAGCTCGGCCTCGTGCCCGAGCACGAGGACCCGGGTGGCGTCTGGTATCGCTTCGGTGGCGAGACCTGGCTGTACCTGTATGCGACGCCGTCGGCCGGTACGGCCCAGAACACGATCGCCGGCTGGGCGGTCAAGGACATCGAGTCGGTGATGACCGGACTGCGCGAGCGCGGCGTGACGTTCGAGGAGTACGACCTCGGCGAGGTCCAGATGGTCGATGGACTGGCCGACTTCGGGATGGCGAGGGCCGCCTGGTTCAAGGACAGTGAGGGCAACATCTACGAGCTGACCGAGGTCAGGTGAGCGCTCTTGACATCGGAGCCACCCCAAGGTTTGCTGACCGCATGCGGATCGGCGAACTCGCGGCTGCGGTCGGCGTCTCAACGGACACGGTGCGCTTCTACGAGCGCTCGGGCTGGCTCCCACGGGCGAGTCGGCGGGAGAACGCATATCGGGAGTACGGCCAGGCCGACGTCGAGCACCTGCGCCTGATCATCGACCTGCGGCGACTCGACCTGCCGCTCGAGGATGCCGCCAGGATCGCTGGCTGGTGCCACTCTGGGCATTGCGGAGACTCAACGGCCGAACTACCCCGCCTGATCGACGAACGGCGCGCGGAGATCGCCGACCGGATCGCAGG
>CAYNGM010000027.1:0-13606 GCA_964396565.1 uncultured Anaerolineaceae bacterium
CCGGCCTTCTCCTGACCGCTCTCCCGTCACTCCCGTTCGCCGGTACCGCCTCCGCTCCGGCTCGCGATTCCGCCGGAGGGGGCGAGATGGTCGTCCAGGGTGCGGCCGGCGGAGGTGGCCCTACCTCCGTGGACGTCGCCGGTGCCGCGCCATCGAACGCGAATGGACCCGCTGGGTCGGCATCCGCAGCGGCGGCCACGGTGGAGAAGGCGCCGGATCCCTCGGTCGCACCGGCGAACCTCCCGGATGGACCGTACCTGCACGAAGTGGGCTCTGAGTCGAGCGGGTCGGACGGTTCGGCGCCGGGTGGCCGCGATACGGCGACCGGGGCCGCCGAACCGACGGAGCCCGCCCAGGCGCCGACGACTACCTCGGGGGGCAGTGCGAGCGCGACCGCCAAGGTACAGACCGACGTACCCGGACAGCCCAGTGTTCCGATGACAGTCGCCATCCTCATGCTCATCGCCGGCACTGGGCTCTTCGTCCTGCGGTCAGTCGCCCGCCGGACCATCGGTCGCTGAGGTCTGTCGGCTCGCTCGTCCGCGCCGGATCTGACGGCCTCTGAGGTCTGTCGGCTCGCTCGTCCGCACCGGACCCGACCATCCTTTCGAGTGACCCTCCGCGACGGCCGATTCCCACCCCATGGTCGTACGGGAGAACGAACGGGTGGACGCACCCTGGCGAGGCTGGTAACGGCTCCTTCGACCTCTATCTCGCCCGCCTGGTGGGAGGTGCGACGAACGAGGAGCCACAGGAGATGGTCGAGGGGAATCCGTCGGTCGTTCCTTCCCTGGTAGGACCACCCGGTGGGAATCGGCCAGGGCGAGGTGGGAAGAGTGATCGGCCAGGGCCCCCAGATCGGGACGGGGGAATGCGGGATCGCCGGGCCGCGAGATCGGGACCGGGACGGGTGATCGGCCAGGGCCACCCGGTGGGAATCGCCCAGGGCGAGGTGGGAAGGGGACGGGGTGACCGCCCAGGGTGAGGTGGGAAGCGGGATCGCCCAGGGCGATGGAGCCGCCCCAGGGTGGCCGGGCGAACGTGACCGCGGACCCCGGGCCGCGAGGATCGACCTGCGGCAGCGAGCCCCCCCGCGGGTACACTTTCGATCTGCCACCCCGCCCGTCGCACGCCCACTCGCAGGCGGCCCGCGGGGAGCGATCCGAGGCCTGCCGATGGAACGCCTGATGCTGCTCGACGGCTACGGGCTGGTCTACCGCGGATACTTCGCACTCCCGCCCCTGACGACGTCGAAGGGCGAGCTGGTCAATGGCGTGTTCGGCTTCGCCAGCATCGTGTTGCGCGGGATCGCGGACCTCCAGCCGGACTACCTGGCCGTCTCCTTCGACCTGCCCGGGCCGACCTTCCGGCACGAGCAGTACGCCGAGTACAAGGCGACCCGCCAGCGGATGCCAGACGACCTGCGCGACCAGTTTCCCAAGGTCCGCGAGGTCGTCAAGGCGCTGCGCATCCCGGTCTACGAGATGCAGGGCTACGAGGCGGACGACGTCATCGGGACGATCACCCGCGGTCTCGACGATCACGCGGACCTCGAGACGACCATCGTCACCGTCGACCTGGACATGCTCCAGCTGGTCACACCGCGAGTCCGGCTCATGACCACCAGATCCGGCGTCGAGAACACGGTCATCTACGACGTCGCCAGGATCGACGAGCGGTTCGGGCTCCGCCCCGACCAGATGATCGACTACAAGGCGCTCAAGGGCGACCCGACCGACAACATCCCGGGCGTGCCTGGCGTCGGTGAGAAGACAGCAGCCAAGCTCATCCGCGAGTTCGGGACCCTCGATGAGCTGCTGGCCAACCTCGACAAGGTCAGCCCGCCCAAGCTCGGAGACAAGTTGCGCGAGCACGTCGACCAGATTCGCATGGGTCGTGACCTGTCGACGATCGTGCGCGACCTGCCGATCAGGATCGACCTCGAAGCGGCTCGCCTCGGCGACTACGACCGTGACACCGTGGTCCGGCTGTTTCGCGAGTACGAATTCCGCACGCTGATCGAACGCCTGCCGCCGATGTCGGGCGAGACCGCCGAGGAGCGCACCGAGCGACTGCGCACGGTCGCCGAGAGCGGATACGTGCCCGCGGCGCGCGTCGCCGGTCGCCCCGACGGCTGGGGGAGCAGCCGAGGACGCACCCACCCGCAGGGGAGTGGCGAACTCCAGCTGCGCCTCGACTTCGACGCCGTGAGCGGAGCCGCTCCGGGCCCGATCGACGACCAACTGCCGATCGAGACGACCGACGACCTGCCGACGGCCCTCGCTGCGGCGATCGCCGATCCGGGCCGGATCGAGGTCCGCGGAGAGGACCGCATAGCCGATCTCGAGGGCTGGCTCAGCGCGCAGTCCGCCGTCGGCGTCGCCCTCGTAGCCGACGACCCGCGCCCGCGTCGCGGGACTCCGCTTGCGCTCGCCGTGGCGGGTGCCGATGGACGGGTCGTAGCGGCCGATGGCTCGGCCGCATCGGACGCCCTGCGGCACCTCCTGGAGGCGCTGCGGACGCCGCTTGTCGGGCACGAGGTCAAGCCGGTCCTCGTAGCCGCGTTCGCCGAACACGAGGGAGCGGAGCCCCTTACGGTCGACTTCGACACCCAGATCGCGGCGTACGTGCTCAACGCGGCCCTGCGCAGCCAGACCATCGCCGACGTGGTCGCGGAGTCGCTCGACCAGATCCTGCCGCCGGTGAAGGAGCTCCCGACGACCGCCCGGGTAGGTCTCGAGGCGCTCGCCGCACTGGCTGTCCGTGAGCCCCTCAGCCGGCGCCTGGCGGAGACCGGGCTTGACCGGCTCTACCGCGAGGTCGAGCTTCCGCTCATCCCGGTCCTGGCGCGCATGGAGTCGATCGGCGTCGCCCTCGACCTCGACGCGCTCGCGATACTCGATCGCGAGTTCGCGGCCGAGATCACGCGGCTCGAGGCCGACATCTACGCGGACGTCGGTCACGAGTTCAACCTGGGCAGCCCCAAGCAGCTCGAGCAGGTCCTGTTCCATGAGCTCGACCTGCCCAAGGGCAAACGGACCAAGACCGGATATTCCACGGACGCCTCGGTGCTCGAGGAGCTGCGGCCGGCGCATCCGATGATCGACAAGCTGCTCGAATGGCGGGTGTACACGAAGCTGCGGTCGACGTATGTCGAGGCGTTGCCGACCCTGATCGCGGACGACGGCCGTCTCCACACCACGTTCCACCAGGCGGTCGCCGCCACCGGGCGGCTGTCCTCGTCCGACCCGAACCTCCAGAACATCCCGATCCGGACCGAGCTCGGGCGGCGCATCCGTCGTGCCGTCGTCGCGGGCGATCCGGGGGTGACCCTGCTCGCGGCTGACTACTCGCAGATCGAGTTGCGCATCCTCGCCCACGTGTCGGGGGATGAACATCTCAAGGACGCCTTCGCGCGTGGCGCCGACATCCATCGCGAGACGGCAGCGCGCGTGCTCCACAAGGCCCCCGAAGACGTCACCCACGGCGAGCGCTCGATGGCCAAGATGGTCAACTTCGGGCTGGCATACGGGATGAGCGACTTCGGGCTGGCCAGCCGGGCCAACATCCCGCGGGCGGAGGCCCAGGAGTTCATCAACAGCTACTTCGCCGCGTACTCCGGGATCAGCTACTACATGATGGAGATCAAGGAGCAGGCCAAGCGCCAGGGCTTCGTCGAGACGCTGCTCGGACGCAAGCGCCAGATCCCGGAGCTGCGCGCCGCCAACGCCGCGCTGCGCGGGGCAGGGGAGCGGATGGCTATCAACATGCCCATCCAGGGCACCGCCGCGGACATCCAGAAGATCGCCATGATCAGGGCCGACGAGCGCGTCCGCACGACCGGCCTTGGGGCCCGGCTGCTCCTGAGCGTCCACGATGAGCTCCTGTTCGAGACGCCACGGGGCGAGGTGGACGCCCTGGCCGCGGTCGTGCGCGAGACGATGGAGTCGGCGATGCCGCTGTCGGTACCGCTCGTCGTGGACGTGAAGGTCGGTGACGACTGGGAGTCGATGACGCCGCTCACCCGTCAGGACGAGATCGCCGCCGAAGCCGGTGAGGCGCTGCCCGAGGCGCCCGTCGCGCCGACCGTCGACTGACCGCGAACCCGTCCATGCCGGAACTCCCCGAGGTCGAGACCGTCGCGCGTGATCTGCGACCGCTGCTGGTCGGAGCGACCATCAGCGGTGCGCGCTGCACGTGGCCACGGACCCTGCGCAGCCACGATCCGATCGCCTTCGCGGACGCCGTCAGCGGCCGGACCATCCTGGCGGTCGGGCGACGGGCCAAGCAGCTGGTCATCGAGCTGAGCGGCGGCCTTGGCCTGACCATCCACCTCAAGATGACCGGGCAGCTGTTCGTGGTTCGGGCCGGCGCCCCGGATGATCCGTATGTTCGGCTCGTCCTGGAACTCGAAGACGGACGCGAGCTCCGTTTCCGCGACATCCGCAAGTTCGGCAAGGTCGGTCTCTTCGAACGCGATCCAGCGACGGGTGAGCTCGTGATCGAGACCGGTGGCAGCGCCGTCTTCGCGGTGATCGGACCAGAACCGCTCGATCCATCGTTCTCCCTCCGCCAGTTCAGATCGAGGCTGCGGCGTCGCAAGGGACGCCTCAAGAGCCTGCTGCTCGACCAGTCGTTCATCGCGGGCATCGGCAACATCTACGCGGACGAGGCGCTGTGGCGGTCCCGACTTCACCCGCTGCGGACCGTCGGGACGCTGCGTCCGCCCGACGAGCGGCACCTCTACGAGGCGGTCACCGGTGTTCTCGCCGAGGCCGTAGAGCGACGTGGTTCGTCGATCGATGACTACACGGCTCCCGATGGCGACGGCTCGATGCAGGAGGTCCTCGACGTATACCAGCGGACGGGCGAGCCGTGCCATCGCTGCGGCCGGCCGATCAAGCGGATCGTGATCGGGGCGCGCTCCACCCACCTGTGCTCGTGGTGCCAGCGGCTGTCCGCGGGCGACCGGAAGGGTGCCGCTACCATCCTGCGCTCGATGTCCGGTGGCGAGGTGCGTCGCGGTCGGCGCTGGACCGAACTGGCAGCCGGGGAGGGGAGCACCGGCCTGACCGTAGATGAACGGGTCCGCGCGGCCCGGACCGAGCGGACGAAGAGGGCGGCCGCGGCGCGGCGGGCGGCCGCACGTGCCGCGATGAGTGGACCAGGATCCTCGTGAGCATCCTGCGCTTCGCCGCGGTGACCCGCGAAGTCGGCACGTTCGTGATCCTGGACGCCGTGGACGCCGCGATGGCGCTCGGGGACAGGGTCGGGCTGGTGGGGCCCAACGGTGCCGGCAAGACTACGCTCCTGCGGCTGGCTGCCGGTCGCGACGAGCCCGATCGCGGCACGGTCCATCTCAAGCGGGGTATGTCGATCGGTCTGCTCTCGCAGGAGGCCCATTTCGACGCCACGTTCATGGCCTCAACGGACCTGCGTGCGGCGGTCAGGACGGGCGCGGCGCACCTGGAGGCGATGGCGACCGAACTCGCTGCTCTCGAAGCGGCCGGTCGGGTCACCGAACACGTCTATGCCGACCTCCAGCACCGTTTCGAGATCCTCGGCGGCTACACGCTCGACCAGCGTGTGGACGCGGCCCTGAGCGGTCTCGGGTTCGCTGCCGATGAGTGGTCCAAGCCGCCAGCCTCGCTGTCGGGCGGTGAGCAGACCCGGGCTGCCCTCGCCCGGCTTGTCATCGCCGACCCGGACCTGCTGCTCCTCGACGAACCGACCAATCACCTCGACCTCGATGCGCTCGAGTGGCTGGAGGAGCACCTGCGGCGACGGGCGGGCTCGCTTCTCGTGGCATCCCACGACAGGGCGTTCCTGGACGCCACGGTGACGAGGGTCTGGGAGCTGCGCGACCGGAAGTTGACCGCATTCCGCGGCGACTACGCGTCTTACCATCGCCAGCGCGAGGAACGCGACGCCCGCGCCACGAAGGATGCGGACACGCAGGCGGACCAGATCGCCCGGGAGCGGGAGCTCATCCAGACCTACCGGAGCCACCGCAAGATCACGAAGATGCACGAGCACGAGGCCCGGCTCGAGCGTCTCCAGGCCGAGCGGCGCGAGGCCCCGAAGTCGGCACGCAAGCTCACGCTGCCCCAGGGTGCGCTGATAGGTGGCGGTCCGGCCCGCTCCGGCGAGATCGTCATCCGGGTCGAGGGGCTCGAAGTCGGCTATCTGCCGGGGCGTGACGCGCTCGATGAGGACGGCGCGCCGGCAACGACCGCCCGCAAGGTCGCTCACGTCCCGTTCCTGGCCGCCCAACGCGGTGACCGCATCGGGATAGTCGGGCCGAACGGCGCGGGCAAGACGACGCTGCTGCGCACGATCGCCGGCGAGCTCCCGCCACTCGACGGGATGCTGAGCTTCGGGCACAACGTCAGCCTCGGCTACCTGGCGCAGCTCCGCGGCGCCGCGCTCCCGGGCTCGACCGTCCTCGACGCCCTCACCGACACCATCCCGGTGACCCCCGGCGAGGCCCGTGGCTACCTCGCGCGATTCCTGTTCCGGGGGGACGACGTGTTCAAGGAGGTCCGCTCGCTCTCGGGCGGAGAACGGTCGCGCCTCGAGCTCGCCCTGCTCGGGATCCAGCCGTCCAACCTGCTGCTCCTCGACGAGCCGACGAACCACCTCGACATCCCGGCCCGCGAGGCGATCGAGACGTTCATGCGCGAGTCGCCGGCAACGCTGCTGGTGGTGTCGCACGACCGGCGTCTGCTCGAGACGGTGTGCGATCGACTGTGGGTCGTGGGCGAAGGGTCGGCCGTCGCCTTCGAAGGCGGCTATCGAGCGTGGCGGTCGGCAGTGGCCGATGGCTGGACCGTGGCTGGGGCGGTCGAAGCTGCCGCCTCCCGAACCGTACCTGGAGCGGCGCCGTCCGTTGCCGCGAAGAAGGATCCGGACGATCGTCGGAGGCCGTCGTCGTCCGATGCTTCGACCGGACATGTGGAGCCTGCTGGAGCCACGCCACCCAGGACTGGAAGCGTCACGGTCGCGACTCGCCCGAAGCGCCGCGACAAGCTCTCCAAGGACGCCTACCGACGCCAGAAGGGCACGCTCGACGCCGAGCTGACCCGCCTTGGTCTGCGCAAGAACCATCTCGAGCTGGCGCTCGGCGACCCGGCCGTGGCCGCGAACTTCGTGGAGCTGCGTCGGGTGACGAGCGAGCTTGCCGATATCGACGATGCACTCGCCGCCGCCGAGGATGCCTGGCTCGAACTCGAGGAGCGGGCGCCGTGACCGGGGCCGTGCGGCGAACCCTGGTCATCGGGATCACCGGGCCGATCGGCTGCGGCAAGTCCACGGTCGCCCGATGGCTCAGCACGCTCCACGGCGTCGAGTCGGTCGATGCCGACCAGGTCGCCCGCGACGTCCTCGCCCCGGGTACGACCGAGGTCGAGGACGTCTATGCCCGGTTCGGATCGGATCTGCGTCGTCCGGACGGTTCGCTCGATCGCGCCGCCCTGGGGCGTGTCGTGTTCAGCGATCCACGGGCGCTCGCCGTACTGGAGGGGATCGTCCATCCGGCGGTCCGGGAGCGGATCCTGGCCGCCATAGAGCTGGCGAAGGGGCGTGGCGCCGAAGCTGTGGTCATCGAGGCCATCAAGCTTGTCGAGGGCGGTCTCGCCGACATGTGTGACGAGGTCTGGCTGGTGACCTGCGATCCGGCGACCCAGCTGGAGCGACTCCTTGGACGCGGGGAGGCCGAGGACGACGCCTCAGCCAGGATCGCGGCCCAGACCGACCTTGAAGGACGTGTCCGGTCCTACCCGCGTGGCATCCGGGAGATCGTCACGGATGGTGACCCGAACGCGACCCGGGCGACGGTGATAGCCGCCTTCGGGGCAGCCCTTGAGGCCGCTAGTCCCAGAGCTTGAGGACGTACGTGCCGAGGTAGCGCGGACAGGCGTTCGCGGAGCAGGCCGTGACCTTGAGCCGGGCCGTCGTGAACGAGCTCAGGAAGTAGCCCCGGACGTGCTTGTTGCCGCCACCGCTGGCGCTCGTCACGTGGAACATCGCCCAGCCCATGAAGTTGCCGTTGTAGTCGACGATCGCGACCGGCAGGTCGAGCCCGCTCAGATAGGTGTTCACGTCGCTGAACAGCGCCGTGTGGTTGCCCTGGTTCTGCTGTCCGATGTACTCACCGTACTGGAGCGTCTTGTTGATGACGAGATTGCCAGAGATGATGTCGCTGACCTGACTGGTGTTGACGTTGCCGGTCCCATAGTTCGTCCAGGCGAAGTCAGCCGGTCCCGATGGAACGTCCCCGTTGGTCTCTCCGAAGTCCGTGTCCGTCTGATAGTTCGGCGTGCCATCGTTGGCGAACGCGCCGATCGGGAAGATGAACGGACTCACCCCGATGGCCGTATCGGGGAACCCGGCGATCGCCTCGGCATGGGTCGAGACCGGCCATGTCGGCATCCCCAGCACGGCGGCGAAGGTGTTCGCATGCGGCGAAGTGATGTCGACGCTTGCGATGATCCCCTGGGCGGTGTCGATGGTCACTCCCACGACCGTACCGCCCGACCCGTCCGTGTACTTGTTCTCGCCCGCGACCGTCCGTCCGCGGCTCTCCGCCGAGGTCGCGTTGCCGTTGACCAGGAAGTCGTTGGCTGCCGCCAGCGCGGCGAGGTCGGCGGCGGTCTGCTGGTCGCGGCGCTGGGCGAACGTACTTCCGGCATCGACCGACATCCCGGCGACACCGACAAGGATGACGAACGACAGCGCGAAGATGACCAGGATCTGACCGTGCACCCGGTCGCGTCGGTCGTCGCGTCGGTCGTCGCGTCGGGCGCTGATCCGCGGGCGCGCCATCACTGGAGCTCCGTGCTGCTCGACGATGTCAGGGTCAGCGGCCCGAGCATCGTGAGGAGGGGCATCGATGGCTGGAAGATGGCGGAAGCGTTCACGCGCACCCAGTCCGAGGCTTGACAGGCGTCCACCTGGAGCACGCCGGTGATGTCGTAGCACTCGTAGGTGGGGTCCTGGAGACCGGGCACAAGTCGCTTCTGGGTGGCCACGACCGCCTGCGACTCCGGGCTGGCCCCGAGCGCGCCCGTGCCTGGATGAAGGCTTGTCTCGCGGGCTATCTCACGGGCTGCCTGGGCCACGCCGTTGAAGGTCATCACCGCCCGACTGAGGTCGATCAGCCCGACGAAGATGGCGAGGAAGATGAGGATCCCGAACGAGAACTCCACGAGGGCCTGTCCGGCTGCGCACTCGCGTCGAGATCGCGAACGGATCACGGCGTCACCGTGACCGTCCGGGTCCGGGTGTCCTGGCCGCCACTGTTCGAGACCACGAGGGTGATCGTGTAGGTGCCCTGGCTCTGGTACGTGTGAGTCGGGTTCTGTTGGGTCGAAGTCGAGGACTGACCGGCACCGTCACCGAAGTTCCACGACCAGGTCAAGGGACACAGGGGAGTCGTGGTCGACAGGTCGGTGAACTGGAAGTCGGTCTTCTTCTTCTTGCCCGACGATGGCGTGAATGAGAAGTCGGCGGTCGGCGGGAAGCAGACAGGCGTCGGGGTCGGTGTCGGAGTCGGCGTGGGGGTCGGCGGCGGTGTGCCGGTCCCGGTGGGAGCGGGTGTCGGGGTCGGAGTCGGAGTGGGCGTCGGCGTAGGTGTGGGTGAAGGTGTGGGCGAGCCGGATGGTGGTGGTCCGGTCTGCGGCTTGACCGCGATCTGGGCGGTCGCCACCGATGACAGGTTGATGGTCTGACCACCGAAGAACGTCCCGAGGAACGGCGTCAGCAGCGTGAATTGGCCATCGACCTGGACGGAGATGACATTGCCCAGGCCTTCGGCACAGGGGTCCGGGTTGCATGTCACCTGGACGTTGGACGGGGTCACGGTCAGGAGCGAGTTGTCGGACTCGGCCTGGATGGCACACAGGATGCGGTTGGTGTTGGCATCGCATGGCGCACCGGCCTGGAATGACGTCGGATGGCGACCCGCCTCGAGTGCCCCGGCGCGGGCCGCGTTGGCCATCACGATACGGGTGTGGAACAGACGCCCGAGGTCGCTTGCCGTGGCCAGGACAAGGAGCATCACCGGCAGGATCAGGGCCAGTTCGACGATGGATTGGCCACGCCGATGATGACGGGATCCTCGGCGATACCGACGCAGGCGCTGGAGCAGGGGCATGTGGCGGGTCACCCGATTCAGAGTCGCGTCATCCGGACCGACGCGGACGTCATTGGCGATGCTAGGGACGCACCCTCTCGCCGGGAAGCGGGGCAGCGTGGCCACTTCGTACTCACGAGCGACAGCAGGTGGTCCGGCCGTCTGGTGACTGCGCGCGCCATGCTGGTCGGCTCGATGTCCGCGGCGGTGCGATCGAAGGCAGTCCTACGGTGCGCTCGAGGTGCCTGGACTCACAGCCGGGCTCGCGGCGGGTTCGCCGCTGGCAGCCGGGTTGGCCGATGGGCTCGGGCTGGGTGGCGTGGACGGCGGCGCGGTCGGGACAGGTGTCCGGAGCGGCCCGCTGCCGCCCGGGTAGACCTCCGGGATCGGCAGGCCGTACTTCTCGATGATCCGGTTGGTAGTTTCGCCGAGACCGGTCGCGTCCACCGTGCGGGTGTCCTCGTCGGGTCGTAGCACGAGCGAGAAGGTAGCGCTGCCGGTCGCCTGGAGATGAGCGATCTCCTCTGCCACCGGGAGTGACGCGCGGACCACGTAGAAGGCGTCCTCGCGGGCGAGGATGACCATGTCCTGGTATGTGACCTTGGTCGAACGATCCGGGTAGTAGCGACCGGCCGCGACGAGATCACCAGGCACGCTGACGACCACAGTCACCAGCACGTCGACCGACTGGCCGACCTTGAGCAGACCGCCGACCGCGAGGTCGTCCGAGACGGTCAGGCTGACCGCGCGCCACGGCTCGGAGTCGGGGGCGACGGTCTCGTCCGGGCCAAGGACCGAGAACTGGCCGCCCTCGTCGCTCGAGGCCAGCATGTTCGAGGTGATCAGCTGACCCTGCAGGATCGACACGGCCGGGATGCGACCGATCACGTGGGTAGCATCGGCGAGAACGCCGCTGGCGTTGGTCGGGTCGAGCGGGACCATCCGGACCTCTACGTCGGCCTGGGTGATCGCCTGGCGGGCCGGGATGACCTTGACCGCGACGACGGCCGGCACCTTCTGCGCTGCGGCCTGCCCGAGCTGCTGCTGGGCCTGGTTGATGAGCATGAACGCGGCTGCTCCCGCGACCACCGCGAGGATCACGCCGAGCGCGATCACGAACCGACCACGATGACGGTCGTCGCGGAATTCCTGGTCCATCCGATCTGCCTCCAGCCGGGTTCGGTTCGCGTGGTCGTCGGGTGCCAGGTCAGGGGCATGGCGACCCGTGGTCTGTGTCAGTTCCTCGTGGAGTGTCCCGGTGCGGCGGATCTGCAGGTATGGCCCGGTGGTCCCAGTACGCACCACCCGCCAGTCCCCACGACAGCTCCGATGCACGCTCGATTTGGAACAGGCGTTCATGCATGCCATCCGGGGAACGGCTAGACTCCGTTCCGTGCCCGACTTCGAACTCGTCGCCCCGTTCGAGCCGACCGGCGACCAGCCGGCGGCCATCGAGCGGCTCTCGGATGGGCTCGCCCGCGGTCTGCGCCACCAGACGCTGCTGGGTGCCACCGGGACCGGCAAGACCTACACGCTGGCCCGGACGATCGCCGCGCACAACAAGCCGACCCTGGTCCTGGCTCACAACAAGACCCTCGCCGCCCAGCTCTACGCCGAGTTCCGCGAGTTCTTCCCGAACAACGCGGTCGAGTACTTCGTCAGCTACTACGACTACTACCAGCCGGAGGCATATCTCCCGCGCTCCGACACCTACATCGAGAAGGACTCGTCGCGCAACGACGAGATCGATCGGCTGCGACACGCGGCGACGCACGCCCTGTTCGAGCGTCGCGACGTCATCATCGTCGCCTCGGTGAGCTGCATCTACGGCCTGGGTGCGCCGGTGGACTACGGCGCGACCGTCCTCAAGTTGCGGACCGGCGGCAAATACCGGCGTGACGCCGTCCTGCGTCACCTCGTGGACCTCCAGTACCAGCGCAACGACCAGGCCCTTGGGCGCGCCCGCTTCCGGGTCCGCGGCGACACCCTCGAGCTCCAGCCGGCATCTGAGGAGTTCGTGGTCCGGGTCGAGTTCTTCGGTGACGAGGTCGAGCGCATCACCGAGATCGACCCGCTGACCGGCGAGCTGCTCGCGGAGCGGCGCGAGACGAACGTCTACCCGGCCACCCATTTCGTGACTCCCAGCGACAAGCTCAAGGAGGCGATCGTCGATATCGAGGCGGAGATGGAGGTCCGGGTCGGAGAGCTGGAGGCCCAGGGCCGAGCGCTCGAGGGAGCCCGGCTGCGTCAGCGCACGACCTTTGACCTCGAGATGCTCCGCGAGCTCGGCTACTGCTCCGGGGTCGAGAACTATTCGCGCCACCTTGCTCGGCGCGAGGCGGGTTCGCGACCGTGGACGCTGCTCGACTACTTCCCGCCGGACTGGCTGCTCGTGGTCGACGAGTCGCACATGACCATCCCGCAGGTTGTCGGGATGTACAAGAACGACCGGACCCGCAAGGAGATCCTGGTCGATTTCGGGTTCCGGCTGCCGTCGGCGCTGGACAATCGGCCGTTGACCTTCGAGGAGTTCGAGGCGACCGTCCACCAGGCCATCTACATGAGCGCTACCCCAGGGCCATACGAGCTTGAGCGCAGCTCCGGCCAGGTCGTCCAGCAGCTCATCCGACCGACTGGGATCGTGGACCCCGCGATCACGGTCCGCCCGACCGACGGCCAGATCGACGACCTGATGGAGCAGATCCGGGTGCGCGTGGACCGCGGCGAGCGGGCGCTGGTCACGACGCTGACCAAGAAGATGGCCGAGGACCTGGCCGACTACCTCAAGGAACTCGGGGTCAAGGTCCAGTACCTGCACAGCGAGGTGGACACGCTGGAGCGTGTCGCGATCCTGCGCGACCTGCGCCTGGGCGTGTTCGATGTGCTGGTCGGGATCAACCTGCTGCGTGAGGGGATCGACCTTCCGGAGGTCACCCTGGTGGCCATCCTGGACGCGGACAAGGAGGGCTTCCTGCGCAGCGCCTGGTCGCTCATCCAGATGATCGGTCGGGCCGCCCGCAACACCGGTGGCGAGGTGGTCATGTACGCCGACCACGTGACCGAGTCGATGCAGGTCGCGATCGATGAGACGAACCGGCGGCGCGCGGTCCAGGAGGCCTACAACCGCGAACGGGGCATCGAGCCGACGACCATCGTCAAGGGCATCCACGACCTGAACCAGCGTCTACGGGCGGTCGCCGAGTCCACGATCGTGTACACGTCGGAGCGCGGGGCGGTCGGTCGTACATGGGACGAGGCGGACCGGGCCAAGGTCGAGGCCCTGCTCGCCCGGATGGAGGCGGAGATGCGTGCTGCTGCCCGTGAACTCGAGTTCGAGCGGGCGGCGGCGCTCCGTGACGAGATCGGACAGATCCGGCTGCGTGTCCTCGAGCAGGACGCTTCGGTCACGGTGGCACGCGCGGCAGAGCGGGCTGCCGCAGCCGGGACGAGCGGCCCGGGTGGCGGTCTGACGAG
>CAYNGM010000028.1:0-10147 GCA_964396565.1 uncultured Anaerolineaceae bacterium
CATCCGGACAGGGCATGGAACATGCCTACCACTACGCCGATGTGCGCCCGCCGGAGACGTATGCCGGCAGGCGAGTCCTGATAATCGGCAAGCAGAACTCCGGGTTCGAGCTGGCCAACGGCCTGCTCCCGTGGGCCCGGGAGCTCGTGCTCGTCTCGCCGTCCCGGGCGAAGCTGTCGGTCGAAGCGCGCTCCCTGGTCGGTGTCCGGGCTCGCTATGTGCAGCCGTACGAGGACCATGTACTCGGCGGCGGCGTCTCGATCGTCGATGCCGCCGTCGAGCAGATCGAGCGAAATGGGGCCGACGGGGTGCTGTCGGTGACCCTGCGTCGAAGTGACGGGAGTGGTGATCTGGCGCTCGAGGTCGATGAGGTCATCTCGGCGACCGGCTTCGTCTGTCCGCTGGTCGACCTGCCGGCGCTTGGGGTCGCGACCTTCGGGCCCAGCCGGTTGCCGATGCAGACCGCCTGGTGGGAAAGCGCCAACGTCCCGGGCATCTACTTCGCGGGAACGATCGGGCAGGGTTCAAAGGGTCTCCAGCGACACGGCATGCCCAGCAACAGCGGAGCCGTCCACGGAGCGCGCTATAACGCGCGGCTCATCGCCCGGCACCTGGCGGCGACGAGGTTCGGGATCGCGCCGCCGCGGCCATCGGTCGATCCGGCCGGGCTTGCGGACGTCGTCGCCCACGAGCTTGCCGAGGCGCCCGAGCTGTGGCACCAGAAGGGCTACCTCGCTCGGGTCTTCACTCTGGATCCCGTTGCCGGCCTGGTCGATGACGGGACGCAGCCGCTCACGCACGTCCTCGACGATCACGCCGCGGACACGCTTGCCGTGACGCTCGAGGCGGACGGGTCTGGCGCGATCTACCCGGCCCTGTTCATCCAGCGGGGTGGCCGCCTGACGGAACGCCTGATCGACCCGGATCCGCTGCTCCGTTACGACGGGGCGGCGTCGCGGCCGGCGACAGAGGCCGCGGTTTCGCTGTTCCTCGGGTCGACTGCCGGCGGTTGAGCCGGACCGGGTCGTGTGCCCCCCGGGCACTGGCATCGACAGCGGCGCCCAAGTCGTCCCAGGCGCAGGTCAATCCTCAGATCGAGTGCGAGCCGCCAGGGCGTCCCGGGCGTCGATCAGGCCGTCGCCTCGAGACGAACGATTGACCGGCGGCGGCGCCCGCTGACCAGACCGCCAGGAACCGCTCCATCGAACTCTCGACTTCCGATCGGTCCGCGCCCGTCACGAGGTCCATCAGCAAGCCGCGCGTGACGGCCACTCCGATCCGAGCCTCCTCGCGGTCTGCGAGCGTGCCCTGGCGATGACCGATGCTGGCGGCCACGTCGAGCCAGCTCCCGGTGAGGTCGCGCGATCCCGACGTCGCGGTCGGAGCCTGGCCGACAAGCTCGAAGAAGAGGCGAACGAAGGGGAGCGTCGCCGGGTCACTGAGCCGCCGCCACATCGCCCGGGCGATGTCGATATCAGACCCACCCATGGAAGCGATGGTGCCGAGGGCCTGGCGCTGCCCGATCTCGACTGTCTCGACGATGGCCCTGACCAGGCCGTCGCGCGAGCCGAAGTGATAGAGAAGCATCCGATGACTGGTGCCCACGGCTGCAGCGAGCTCGCGAAGGCTCCGGTCCCCCAGCCCGCGGATGGCGACCTCGGTCACGATCCGGCTCAACAGGTCCTCCCGGGGTTGACGTTTGTCCATGGTGGTGACTGTACCATTTGGTACAGTACGTGGCATGGACATCATCGATCGCCTCGACATCGCCGCTCCGGCAGCCGCAGTCTGGGACCTCGAGACCGACATCGAGGGCTGGCCGAGCGTTCTTTCCACGGTCACGAACGCCACGCGACTCGACGCAGGACCGCTCCGTGTCGGCTCCAGCGCAAGGATCGAGCAGCCCGGACTCCGACCGGCCGTCTGGACGGTCAGCGAGGTCGAGCCCGAGACGCAGTTCACGTGGTGGACGACCCTGCTCGGCGTCCGTACGGACGCGACGCATCGTATAGATCCATCACCGGATGGCTGCACAAGCACGCTCATGCTTCGTACGCACGGCCTGCGCGGGCGCCTACTCGGTGCCGTGCTCGGTGGTCGGATGAGGGCCACCATCGCGCGTGAAAACCGTGCGTTCCGAGACGTCGCCGTCGCGCGCGCCAGTGCCCTCAGATAGGCTCGCCGCCAGCGTGCCGCTCCGCGACGGTGGCCAGCGGTGGACCACTCGTGACGAGATCGATCAGACCAGGTGGCGCGGAACGACCTCGTGCCAGGCTCGTTCGAAGAAGCGTTCTCCGTCCACATCCACTTCGAGCCTGACGGCCAGGTCGAAGTCGGTCGCGCCGCTCGTCTGACTGGAATCGGCGCGGATCTCGATCCGTGTCAGTTCGCCCTCCCGATGCGCCTCGCGCTCCTGCCATCGATAGACCACGCGAGCCTCGAGCTCTGCCCGGGCGGGGTCGTCGTCCCACGCCGTCATCCGCAGCGTCTCGGCCGCGTAGAGCCGGCGTCCATCGGGGACTATCGCCTCACCGCCGTCGTGAACGTGGACGGTGACCGATCGCCCGATCACGTCTTCCTCGATCCGCCAGACCGGCTCGTCCGAGGTCCCGGGACCGCCACCGTCCAGTGCGGTCGGTTCCGGCCAGTGCAGCTCTGGCGGTTCGGTCCGGAACGCCGGCACCGGTGCATCGCCAAGGCCGCCGGCGGCGGGTATGACCGGCAGTTCGAGGCGGGACGGCGTGGCCGGCCCGCGATGGATCGCAAGAGTCGCGGCGTACGGCGATGGCCACAGCACCGGCCACAGGGAGGAAGCGATCGCCACCCGTATCCTGTGCTCGGGCCGCCACCGATAGCCGGCGGTTCGCAACGGTACCCGGACCTCTTCGACTATCCCTCGGAGCATCGGCTCGGGATCCGTATGCGATCGTCGATGAGTGAGATTTAGGACCCCGGCGCTGACCAGCGCGACCGAGCCGTCCGGCGCGACGTCCGATAGCCGGACGCTGAGGGTCGCGACCGGAGCATCCGCCTCGACGTGGATCACGACTTCCGGCACGCCCAGCACTTCGAGTGCATCGGCGAGCGGGGCCGAAGTGTAGGTCGGTCCGGCATCCTCGTCTCCGCGCAGGTCCCGGGCGAGGCCGTTGGGCGCGCCGCCGGCGCCCCAGGAGAGTGGACCATGCGTGCCGGTCGTCGGCCGGTGACGGAACAGATCGACCCCGACATCAGGTTCACCGGCCGCTCCGTCGACCAGCGAGCCAGGTCCGAGCCGCCAGACATCCGTGGACGTGGATGGATGGGGGTAGGCCGTCGCTGCTCGCCATCGACCCGGTACGGTGCTCGGGAACGCCTCGGGTGGCGCCGACTCGCGTTCGAACCAGACGATCGGCGGCTCGTCGTCCCAGCCGTTCGACGTACCGCGAAGATGCCGGTCGAGGAATCGGTCGATCTCATGGAGTTCGTCGAGGTTGGGTCCCGGCTCGGCGTCGTGCGGCCAGCTGTGGTGCCACGGTCCGACCAGCGTGTGCGAGGGGGCCGGGCAATGGGCCTGCATCCGGAACGCGGGGTCCACGTAGGAGTCCTGCCAGCCTCCGATATTGAAGATCGCCGCCTCGATCGTGTCGTAGTCCGGCGCCAGTGATCCCTGCCTCCAGTACGGCCCATCCGTCTGATGACGGAGCCAGGCGAACAGCCACGGCGGAGTCGCGTCAAGACGGGCGAGCCACTCGTCGCGCCAAGCGGCGCCGCGGAACGCGGCCTCGGGCGGCATCGCGTTCATCGCCACCTGGCTGACCGCGTACTGCGAGAGCTCGCTGACGGTCACGCAACCGCCGCGGAAGTGGACATCGTCAAGGTATCGGTCGTCGGTGGCCATCACCGGCACTATCGCCCGCAGGGCCGGCGGGCGGTGCATCGCCACCTGGATGGCCGTGAAGCCGCCGTACGAGATCCCCCACATCCCGACGTTCCCGTTACACCACGGTTGCGCGGCGAGCCAGGCCACCGCGTCCACGCCGTCGAGGGTCTCATCGCTCGTGTACTCGTCGAGCGCCGCGCCGCCCGACGAACCAGTGCCGCGGACATCGAGCCGACACAGGGCGTAGCCGCGCGCCGCGAACCACTCGCCCCGGGTCACGTCCGCGGCGCGACGCCAGTTGTCCTTGCCGTAGGGGATCATCTCGAGGATGGCCGGGACCGGGGCGTCGGTGTCGGGTCGCCAGATGTTCGCCGAGAGGCGGACGCCATCGCGCGCCGTGATGGCGGCATCGAGTTCCATGCGAACGTCGTACTGCGGATGACTTGCCGGTCGGGCCTCGGACATCGGCTCAGTCTAGGTCTCACCACAACGCGCCGATGGTCCCGCCCGTGTCATGCGACGATGCCCCTATGGAGGGCCGCTTCGAGCGCCGGTCCCGGCGTGTTGCCTACGAGAACCCCTGGATCACGATCTGGCACGACGAGGTGACCCGACCCGACGGGAGCCCCGGCATCTACGGGGTGGTCCACTTCGCGAACCTCGCGGTCGGCGTGGTCGCCATCGACGACGTCGACCGGATCGCCCTCGTCGGGCAGCACCGCTACACGCTGGACGAGTACTCGTGGGAGATCCCGGAGGGTGGCGTGCCGGCCGGCGAGTCGGCGCTCGAAGGGGCGCAGCGGGAGCTTCGGGAGGAGACCGGCGCGGAAGCCGCGACATGGCGCGAACTGGCGCGCGTGGACCTGTCGAATTCGATCTCGGACGAGCGGGCCGTCCTGTTCGTTGCGACCGACCTGACCCTTGGCGAGCCCGACCCGGACCCGACCGAGGCACTGGCCCTGCGCTGGGTCCCGTTCGCCGAGGTCCTGGCGATGACGATGGACGGACGGATCAGCGACGTCATGAGCGTGGCGGCGATCTGGCGGGTGGCGCTCGAGCGTGGCATCGCTCCAAGTCCTGTCCGATGAACACGGGCTGTCCCAACCAGGGCTCAGCGGATCAGCTCGCGGTCAGTAGGTCTCGATACGAACCGGGGTCAACTCGAAGTCGCGGACATTCCGTGTCAGGACGGTTGCCCCGAGGTCATAGGCGGTCGCCGCGATAAGGGCGTCGTCGAGGTGAAGTGTTCGGCCGTCGACACGCGCCTGGGCGCGCCATGTCCCAGCCAGCCGCGACGTCGGTGGGCCCGGCTGAACGTACTCCAGGTAGCGGATCAGGGCCTCGATGTGCCGCTCATTGGAGGGCTGCCAACCGGCCCACAACTCGGCGACCACGATGTCGCAGACGACTGCCTCATCGCCGTCCTCCATCAGTCGCTGGAACCGTTCGGTCGCCCCGTGCTGGGATCGAAGATGGTCGATGAGGAAGGACGAGTCGAGAAGGTATCGCGTCATCGATCACCGTCGGTCCATGGGTCGTAGCGCGATTCCCTGCCCTCCCGGATGAAGTCGACGACGGATGCGTCCGTCGGGAAGAGAGGGTTGTCTTTCCACGCTCCGGCCGTCTCCGAGATCGCCCGCGCGAGCCGATCGCGTCGGACCTGGCGCTCGAGGGTCTCGGCTACATAGCGACTGCGGCCGCGTGGCCCGGCGATCTCGTCCACGGCCGCCACGAGTTCTTCGGGAAGCATCAGATTAGTGCGCACGTTCATGCGCGCAGAATAGCACACTGCTATGCGCACACGATCGATTCGTGACGACCCGACGGCGCGCCATGGTGATGCCTACCATCGGGCCATGACTACAGCACGCACGGACTGGGATCTCATCGTCGTCGGCCTCGGTGCGCTCGGGAGCGCTGCGGCCTACTGGGCCTCGACCAGACCCGGGACACGCGTCCTCGGCCTCGAGCGGTTCGAGTTCGGGCACGGCAACGGCGCCTCGGCGGACCACAGCCGGATCATCAGGCTGTCCTACCACCGACCCGACTACGTCCGTCTGGCCAAGCGGGCCTACGAGAGCTGGGAGGCGGTCGAGGCGGAATCCGGTGAGCGGATCGTCACCGTCACCGGCGGCATCGATCTGTGGCCGGCCGATGCGGCCATCCCGCAGAGCGACTACACCGCGAGCCTCGCCGCGGAGGACGTGCCTTTCGAACTGCTCGATGCAGCCGAGGTGATGCGCCGCTGGCCACAGTGGCGCCTGTCCGACGGTACCGTCGGTCTGTTCCAGGAGCGTGGCGGGATCGCCGACCCGAACCGGGGCAACGCCGCTCACCGGCGACTTGCCACGGCTCATGGGGCGGTCCTCCGGGATATGACCCCGGTCGGCGCCATCCGGGCGGTCGGTGGCGGCTACGAGGTGGACGCCGCCGGTGTGACGTACGGCGCCGCGCGGGTCATCCTGACCACCGACGCGTGGACCAACCAGCTCCTGGCGTCGTTCGAACGGCACCTGCCGCTGACCGTCACCAAGGAGCAGGTGACCTACTTCGGCGTGCCCGACCCGCCATCGTTCGCGCCCGATCGCTTCCCGGTCTGGATCTGGATGGACGAGCCGTCGTTCTACGGCTTCCCGACCTATGGCGAACCCGGCCCCAAGGCCGCCCAGGATTGCGGTGGCCAGCCGGTCGACCCGGAGACCCGGACGTTCGAGCGGGACGAGGAGGCATTCACGAGGGTCACCGATTTCCTGGGCGCGCATCTGCCCAGCGCCCTCGCACCCCCGCTCCTCACCAGGACCTGCCTGTACACCCTGACGCCCGACCGCGAGTTCGTCGTGGACCGTCTGCCCGAGGCCCCGGGTGTGTTCGTGGGCCTCGGTGCGGCACACGGTTTCAAGTACGCGTCGGTCCTGGGACGTGTCCTGGCGGAACTCGCCCTCGATGGCGAGACGCCGTCGGCCGGGGAGATCGGCGCGTTCGTCATCGACCGGGAGGTCCTACTCTCACCAGATCCGCCGACCTCCTGGATGATCTGAGTCCCATGCCGGGTGGCCCCCCGGGCTCACAGGACGCGTCGGTTCCTTGCATCGCGTCGTGGGCTGTGCGACAGTGCCGGGCAGTCGAGGGAGGTCTCTAGTGGAGGAGATCGGTCGCATGCGAGTTTCCCTGCGCGCCAGGACGGCGCGGATCCTTGGAGCGTCGGCACTTGCCGGAGCGCTGCTGCTACCTGCCGTTGGTCCGGTCGCGGCGGCCGACCCGGTCGTCCTGACCGTCGGGACGACGCAGGATATGGATGCGTCGAACCCGTTCAACACTGCCCTCGTCGTGGGCTACGAGGCATTCCAGCTGACCTACAGCCTGCTGGTGGACTTCGACAAGGACGCCCATCCTGCACCAGGCTTCGCCGAATCCTGGGAGCGATCGCCGGACAAGGTCACCTTCCACATCCGGCCCGGGATGCAGTTCTCCGATGGGACCCCCGCGACGTCCAAGGACGTCTGCTTCTCGTGGGGGCTGGCCATGGCGGCCATCGCCGACGAGGCGAACATCGGGCTCGGCTACCTCGATCCGAACATCAAGGACGCCGGAGTCACCAAGATCGAGTGCCCGGACCCCGAGACATTCATCGCCTACACGACCGATCAGTCAGACCGGATCTTCCAGGTCTACCTGCCTATCCTGCCCGAGCACGTCTGGGGCAAGTACGACTACAAGACCATCGCCGACCAGAAGTTCGATCCGCCGCTCGTCGGCACCGGGCCCTACCAGATGGTCGAGTGGAAGACCGGGCAGTACGCGCGCTTCACGAGGAACCCCCATTTCTACGGGCAGCAGGGCTTCGCCGACGAGGTCGTCCTTCGCCTGTTCCCGGACCAGACCGACGTCATGGTCCAGGCCCTCAAGGCCGGTGAGCTCGACTACGCGCACGACGTCAACCCGGACCAGTTCAAGGCCCTGGCTGCCGATCCGCTGTTCACGGCGGTCGCCGGCAAGGCCAACGGCTGGACCCAGCTGGCCTTCAACACCTATGGCACGGGCACGGACAAGACCATCAAGGATGGCGGCCCATCCACCCAGGCCCTGCTCGACCCGAAGTTCCGCGACGCGCTCGGCTACGCCGTGGACAAGCCCACCCTCGTCGCCCGGGTCCTGGGTGGCTATGGCGACGTCGGGACGACGATGGTGCCGCCGGCGCTCGCCGACTGGCACGTCGAGCCGACGACGCCCCGGACGTTCGACATCGAGCTCGCCAAGCAGAAGCTCACCGATGCCGGCTACGTCCTGGACGCGAATGGCAAGCGCCTCGACAAGGAGGGCAAGCCGATCGTCCTGCGTCTGGACCATCCGAACTCGAGTGACACGTACGCAAAGTCCGCGCAGTTCATCAAGGAGTGGTTCGGGCAACTCGGCATCGAAGTCAGCGTCCAGAGCTATGACAGCGACACCCTGACCAACATCATCCTGCCGCCACCTGACGGCAAGGCCGACTACGACATCGAGCTGTGGGGCTGGGCCGGCAATCCCGATCCCAATGGCCTGACCATCGTCTTCCGCTGCGACGAGATCGGCAACCTGTCCGACAGCCAGTACTGCAACCCGACCTACGACCAGCTGTACGACAAGCAGTCGACCGAATCGGGCGACCAGCGCCATGCGACGCTGGGCGAGATGCAGAACATCATCTACGACGAGGCGCCGTACGACATCCTGTTCTACGACGCCAACCTGGACGTCTTCCGGAACGATCGCTTCGCCGGCTGGCAGAACATGCCCGCCGACGGGACGCCGTTCTTCACCTACGGGATCCTGAACTACACGCTCCTGACGGATGCGACGGCCCAGCCGTCGCCGACCCCGGCGGCACCTGCCGCATCGGCGTCGGTTGCGCCAGGCGCCTCGAACCCGGCGGCACCGAGTGCCGCGCCGAGCGCGGCCCCGAACCCCGATCAGAGCGGGAGCTCGGGCTCGAACTCCACGCTCCTGATCGTCCTGGTCATCGTCGCGGTCGCGGTCGTCGGTGGTGGCTTCCTGTACAGCCGCCGTCGCCGGACGTCATCCGTCGAGGACGAGTGACCTAGCGGCCGTGAACGGCCGGCCGATGGGGGTCGCGGCGTGCGGCCCCCATCGCACTCCAGCAGAGGGCCGCCGGTGAGCGGCCGCTACATCGTGCGCAAGCTCATCGGAGCGGTCATCACGATCATCGCGATCGTGCTGCTCAACTTCGTCCTGTTCCGGATGATGCCGGGCTCGCCGGAACGCGCCACCAAGAACCCGCACCTGACGCCCGAGATCGTCGCTGCCGAGCGCAAGAAGTGGGGCCTCGACAAGCCGCTCTTCCCCGACCAGCTGGTGAGCTACGTCACGTCCACCATCCAGGGTGACCTCGGCTATTCGATCAAGTACCGTGGTCAGCCGGTCGTCGAGGTCGTCGCCGACGCCGCGGGGCCGACGATCCTGCTCATCGGCATCGGGGAGGGGATCGCCATCGTCGTCGGGCTGTGGCTGGGGGCGAGGTCCGGGTGGCGCCGCGGCGGCACCATCGATCGGGTCGGCAACGCGCTCAGCCTGGTCTTCTACTCGATGCCGTACTTCGTCATCGGGATGCCGCTGATCATCATCTTCGCCGCCGAGCTCGGCTGGTTCCCGACCTCGGGTATGAGCACGCCCGGTGGCGACAAGTCCTTCCTCGACGGACTCGTCGACCTCGGCTCGCACCTGGTGCTGCCGGTCACGGCGGTCGCCCTGGGATTGATCGGGGCGTACTCCATCCTGATGCGCTCATCGATCATCGAGACCCGCTCCGAGGACTACGTCACCACAGCCCGCGCCAAGGGGCTGCCCGACGCCCGGATCCTGCGCTCTCACGCGTTCCCCAATGCACTGCTCCCGATGGTCACGCTCATCGCCATCAACCTCGGCTACGTCGTGGCCGGCGCGATCACCGCCGAGGTGGTGTTCAACTGGCCGGGGCTGGGGATGCTGACGGTCCAGGCCCTTGACGCACGCGACTACCCGCTCCTTCAGGCGATCTTCCTGCTGATCGCGGTCTCGGTCGTATTCGCGAACTTCGCCGCCGACATCGTGTACGGCTATCTCGATCCGAGGGTGCGCGCATGACGGCACAGGGTCTGACCGGCGACGAGGCGCGGGCGTTCCGGCGGAGCGGTCCGCTGCGGCGCGCCCGCACCTTCATCGGACAGGTCCTCGGACGGACCGACGGCCTGGTCGGGTTCACCATCCTCGCCTTCTTCAGCCTGATCGCGCTCGCCCCGGCCCTGTTCGTGG
>CAYNGM010000028.1:10247-13395 GCA_964396565.1 uncultured Anaerolineaceae bacterium
TTCACCATCCTCGCCTTCTTCAGCCTGATCGCGCTCGCCCCGGCCCTGTTCGTGGGTCCCCTCCAGGGCGTCCTGTCGGCGCCCGGGCAGCCACTCCAGCCGCCGAGCGCCCAGTTCCCGTTCGGGACGGACGAGCTCGGTAGGGACATGCTGAACCTGACCGTCCACGGGGCGCGCATCTCGATGATCATCGGGCTCATGGCCACGATCATCACCATCGTCATCGGGGCGCTGGTCGGCATCGTGTCGGGCTTCCTCGGCGGCGCCGTGGACAACGTCCTGATGCGGATCTCGGACTTCTTCCTCGTCCTGCCCACGATCGTTCTCGCGCTGATCCTCGCGCCCATCCTGCTCGACGTCATCGGGGCCCAGGCAGAGATCGCGGGGATCCGGTCCACGCTGCTGGTGATCGTGGTGGTCATCGGCATCACCAGCTGGGCGACCACGGCGCGGGTGATCCGCAGCCAGGTGCTGTCCATCAAGGAGCGGATGTTCGTGGACCGGGCCCGGGTCATCGGCTCGGGTGGCGGCCGGATCATGCGCATCCACATCCTGCCCAACGTCATCAACCTGATCGTTGCGCAGTCCGTCCTGACCTTCGCCGCGGCGGTCTTCACCGAGACGACGCTGGCGTTCATCGGTCTGGGCGATCCCGCGGCCCCGTCGTGGGGGCAGCTCCTCAACAACGCCCAGTCGGCCGGAGCCCCGGGGCTCGGGGCGTGGTGGTACATCGCCCCGCCGGCTGCCGCCGTCGTCCTTGTGGTGCTTTCGTTCACGCTTCTGGGCAACGCCCTCGACGACGTCCTCAATCCCAAGATGCTGGGCCGGCGATGACCGACGTCATGGACGGCACGCCCACGGGCGCCGCCGTGGGCCCAGGCTCCGCCACCCGCGATGCGGAGGATCTGGCCGCACGCCGTGGACGACGCCAATGGCCGCTCCCCAAGCAGGCCGACCCGGCTGCGCCGCTCCTCGTGGTCAAGGATCTGCGGACCCATTTCCGCCTCGCCGACGGCTGGGTCAAGGCCGTCGACGGGGTGACCTTCCGGCTCGATGACGGTGAGGCTCTCGGGCTGGCCGGCGAGTCGGGCTGCGGCAAGACCACGACCGCCCTCTCGCTCGTGCGGATCCTCCCGGCCAACGCGCGTATCCGCAAGGGCTCCAGCATCGAACTGTTCGGGATCGATCTGGTGCCCAAGACGGAGGATCAGTTGCGCCGCTATCGATGGCGCGAGATCAGCCTCGTCTTCCAGGGCGCGATGAATGCCCTCAACCCGGTGAAGCGGGTAGGGGACCAGATCGCCGAACCGGTCGAGATCAGGCTCGGTCTGTCGCGGGAGCAGGCAGCCCAGCGCGCGGGCGAGCTGCTCGAGCTCGTCGGCATCCCCCGCAAGCGAGCCAGGGCGTACCCGCACGAGCTGTCCGGTGGCATGCGCCAGCGCGCGATGATCGCGATGGCCCTCGCCTGCGATCCGGCGGTCGTCATCGGCGACGAGCCGACGACCGCACTCGACGTGATGGTCCAGGCACAGATCCTCGAGCTGCTCGAGCGCCTGCGGCGCGAGCTCGGTCTGTCGCTGGTGCTGATCACCCACGACCTGTCGGTCATCGCCGAGACCTGCGACCGGACGATGATCATGTACGCGGGGCGGATCGCCGAGGAGGGTCCGGTGGACCGCATCTTCACGGTCCCGCGCCATCCGTATACCGAGAAGCTCCTCGGCGCGTTCCCCAACATCCAGACCGACCGCCGGACTCTCGACACGATCCCCGGATCGCCGCCGGATCTGCGCAACCCGCCGGCCGGTTGTCGGTTCAACCCGCGCTGCCCGGCGGTGATGGACGTCTGCCGCGAGGTCGTCCCACCCGAGGTGCTGTTCCCCGACGGTGTCCGTGTGGCGTGTCATCTCCACCCGCCTGGACGCAACGGTGGCGTCCTGGTCTCGGCCGATGACGTGGCTGCGGGTCGCAGGTTGCCGGTCCTCGACGCGCCGACGGAGACGGTCTCGTGACCGACCTTATCCGGCTGACTGGTCTCGAGGTGCACTTCCCGATCCGGGGCGGCCTGCTGGACACGATGACCGGCCGCCCACACGGCGTGGTCCGAGCGGTCGATGGTGTGGATCTTGGGATCGAGACCGGCGAGGTCCTGGGCCTCGTCGGTGAATCGGGATCGGGCAAGACGACCATCGGACGGGTCATCGTCAAGCTCACCCGGCAGACCGCCGGTCGCGTCGAGTTCGATGGCAAGGACGTGAGCGGCCTGTGGGGTCGCAAGGAACTGCAGCCCTACCGACGGCGCGTCCAGCTCATCTTCCAGGACCCGTATGAGACGCTGAACCCAAAGCAGAGCATCCACGACTTCATCGCGGAGCCGTTGGTGGTCAACGGGATCGGTGCCTCGGCCGAGGAGCGGACGCGTCGCGTATTCGAGGTCATGGATGCGGCGGGCCTGCCCCGGGACTTTGCCTTCCGCTATCCACACGAGCTGTCGGGTGGACAGCGCCAGCGGGTCGTCATCGCCGGTGCGATGGCCATGGATCCCCAACTGGTCGTCGCCGATGAACCGGTCTCGATGCTCGATGTCTCGATCAGGACCGAGCTGCTTCGCCTGATGCTCTCGCTGCGCAAGGAGCGCGGCCTGACCTATCTGTTCATCACTCACGACCTGTCGCTGGCCTGGGTCATCGCCGACCGGATCGCCGTGATGTACCTGGGCCGGATCATGGAGGTCGGCCCCGCGGAGGCCGTGATCCGTTCACCGCGCAACCCGTACACGCAGGCACTCGTGTCCGTGTCGCCGTCGCCTACTCCGCCATCTGCCGGAACGGTCGCCGAGCGGACCATCCTCGAGGGGGAGACACCGGACGCAGCCCACGTACCGACCGGCTGCCGCTTCCATCCACGCTGCCCGGTCGCCTTCGAGCGGTGCCGTTCCGAGGAGCCGCCGCTGTTCGACCTTGGTGACGGACACGCGGCGGCGTGCTGGCTCGTCGAGCCATCGATCGCCGACGGAGGTCGGGCGCTGCCGCTGGTGACGGGCGCCGAGGCGGCAGTCGCGACCACCCCCGCGCCCGTCGTCGAGCCGTCCGGGACTTAGCCCGCGGCCGGCTCGCGGTCGCCGTCGGTGAGTTGCCAGATGCCCCAG
>CAYNGM010000029.1:0-7465 GCA_964396565.1 uncultured Anaerolineaceae bacterium
TGATCAACCGCAACGGCGCCAAGACCGGGATGATCACGACCAAGGGCTTCCGCGACGTGATCGCGATCCGACGTGGGATGAAGAACGTGCGGACGAGCATGTTCAACGTGTTCGTGCCGCCGTACGACGAGCTGATCCCCCGCTACCTGCGTCGCGAGGTCGCCGAGCGCTCGACCTACGAGGGCGAGATCGTCACCGAGCTAGACGAGGAGGGCGTCCGGACCGAGACGCGACGCCTGCTGGACCTTGGCGTCGAGTCGATCTGCATCGGCTTCCTGCATTCGTACGCCAACCCGGCCAACGAGCGACGCGCCGCCGAGATCGTCCGGGAGATCGTCGGCGACGAGATCTACGTGACAGCATCGCACGAGGTCCTGCCGGTCTGGCGCGAGTGGGAACGGTTCTCCACGACGATGGTCTCCGCCTATGTGGGCCCGGCGGTCAAGCGCTACCTGGAGTCGCTGACCGGGCGCCTGACCGATGGCGGCTTCGGCGGGACGCTCCTGATGATGCTGGCCGATGGCCTCGTCGAGACGCCGGAGAACTGCATCCCGCGAGCCGTCTACCTGATGGGCTCGGGCCCGGCCGCCGCACCGGCGGCCGCAGTCCACTACGGCCTGGAGGCCGGCCACGACCACCTGCTCTCGTTCGACATGGGCGGGACGTCGATCGACCTCGCGTTCATCCAGAACGGCCAGATCGCGACGACGACGGAGGGCTGGATCGAGGACGAGCGCCTCGGCATCAAGATGGTCGATATCGACTCGGCCGGCGCAGGTGGTGGATCCATCGCCTGGGTGGACACCCTGGGCCTGCTGCGGGTCGGGCCGCAGTCGGCAGGCAGCACCCCCGGACCGGCCTGCTACGGACGCGGCGGCGAGGACCCCACGACCACCGATGCCGACCTCGTGCTCGGCTACGTTCCCGCCGACTACTTCCTGGGTGGCGAGATCCTGCTCGATGAGGCGAAGGCGGCCACGGCCATCCGGACGAAGGTCGCCGAACCCCTGGGGATGACCATCCCCGAGGCGGCCCAGGCCATCCTCACCGCGGTCAGTTCGTTCACCGCCGACCGGATCGAGGAGGTCTCGACCCGGCGCGGACACGACGTCCGCGACATCGCCCTGGTCGGTGGTGGTGGCGCCGGGCCGGTCCACGCGGCGTTCATCGCGGACCACCTCAAGATCCCGACCATCATCATCCCCAAGACGGCATCGACGATGTCCGCCTTCGGCATGTTCGCGATGGACGTGGGACGCAACTACGCGCGGTCCTACATCTCGCGCGGAGCCGATGTCGACGTCGCCAAGGTCGCCGCGCTGTACGACGAGATGGAGGGCGAGGCCCGGGCGGCCTTCACCGACATCGATGTGGATCACGCCGAGATCCGGTTCGCCCGGAGCGCCGACGTGCGCTACATCGGGCAGTTCCGCGAGGTCGAGGTGGACATGCCCGGCGGTCCGATCGACCAGGGCGTCATCGATGCCACGAAGGAGAACTTCCGCCATCGCCACACGTCGATGTACACCTTCGGCATCCCCTGGAAGGACGTCGAGTTCCTGACCTTCCGACTGCGCGCCTTCGTGTCGCGCCCGCCGGTCAGCGCTCCGCCGATGGAGTCGGTCGGAGCGGACCCCGCGAGCGCGCTGAAGCGGACCCGCCCGTGCTGGTTCGACGGGAAGCAGGTCGAGACGCCGATCTACGACGGACTGCTCACGCGACCCGGTCACATCATCCCGGGACCCGCGATCATCGAGGAACCGACGACGACGGTCGTCATCCCCGGCGCCTACCGCTGCGAGGTCCAGCCTGGCGGCGACTACCACCTGAAGCGAGTGTCCTGATGAGCGACGTGCACGACGGGGGCCACCCGATGGAAGCCGACAAGGTCGATCCGATCACGCTGTCCACGGTCTGGAACTCGTTCCAGAGCATGGCCCGCGAGATGCGTCATGTGATCGACCGGACCGCCCAGAACTACCTGCTCGCCCAGATCCGCGACATGGCCGCCGGCATCTGGGACGCCCAGGGGCGGACCATCGCGGTGCCCGAGGGCGAGACCTCGATGTTCCTGTCCCAGAAGTTCACGGTCCAGTACATCCTGGACAAGTACCGCGACAACCTGTACCCGGGCGACGTGTTCATCGCCAACGACCCCTACAAGGGCTACTGCGGCCACCTCCCGGACTGGGGCTTCTTCCGCCCCATCTTCTACAACGACGAGCTCGTGTTCATCGCGCTGACCCGCGGACACCAGCTGGACACCGGCGGCGCCTTCCCGGGCGGCTACTTCCCGGACGGCTACGACATCCACGCCGAGGGCATCATCATCCCGCCGACCAAGATCATCGAGCGCGGCGTCGAGCGGACCGATGTCTGGGACCTCATCCTCAACAACGTCCGCTGGCCGGAGGGCGTGAAGATCGACAACTACGCCCTGATAGCCGCCCTCAGCGTGTGCGAGCGACGGGTGACCGGTCTCCTGGACAAGTACGGTCGCGACACCGTCATGGCCTGCATCGAGGAGATGCTGGACCGGATGGAGACCAGCGTCCGCGACATCATCAGCGCGACCCCGGACGGGACGTACTACGGTGAGTCGGCGACCGACGACGACGGGACGACCCTCGACGAGAACGTCTGGGTCCGCGTCGAGGTCACCGTCGCCGGCGACGAGATCACCCTGGACTTCTCCAAGAGCGACGCGCAGCGCAGGGGCTTCGTCAACTGCGGCTACGGTGGGACCTACAGTCGGGCCATCGCCGGGTGCTTCCTGTTCTTCGACCCCGCCCTGGCCGGCTTCCACAACGAGGGGAGCATGCGCCCGATCAAGGTCATCGCGCCGGAGGGCAACGTCTGCAACGCGCAGTACCCGGCGACCGTCGGTGCATCCCCGGTGAGCGTCGGGACCCAGACCCTGGAGGCGACGCTCGTCGCCCTGTCCAGGGCCGTGCCCGAGAAGTCGATGGCCGGCTGGGGTCGGCGGCGAGGCCACTACCTGTCCGGTCGGGACTACCGGACGGGCGAACGCTACGTCCAGACCACGACCGATGCGGACGGCGGGACCGGCGCCGTCTGGGGCTACGACGGGTTCGAGGGTGCCATGGGCATGGTCGGCCTGGGCACGATCCAGCGCGGGAGCACGGAGGAGATAGAGATCCGCTATCCATGGCGGACGATCAACTACCACTTCCTGCCGGACATGTCCGGTGCCGGCCGCTGGCGCGGTGGCTCGGGCATGCTCTGGGAGGTCCTCAACCTCGGTGAGGACGTCAAGGCGGCGACCGGCAGCTCCGACGGCGACCTAACCCATCCACCCGGGGTCACCGGCGGTCAGCCGGGTCCGCTCTCGCACATGTACGTTCGCACCGGCGACGACCAGCGGGCCGTTCGGACCCACCGGATGATCGAGGTCAGGCACAACGAGATCCTGGGCAAGGTCAGTGGTGGCGGTGGCGGAGTCGGCGATCCCGCCCAGCGCGAGCCCCAGGCAGTCGCCGACGATGTGCGCGATGAGTACGTCAGCATCGAGGCAGCTCGCGACACCTACAAGGTCGTCGTCGATCCGCTGACCTTCGCAGTCGATCAGGCGGCCACGGCCGCCCTGCGAGGAGCCTAGCGACCGCCCGAGCACGAGACCAGGAGCCCGACCGATCGAAGCGGCTGGTGACACTGACGGCGATGCCGGCCACGAGCCAAGGATAGACACAGCGGAGGGATCGCCAATGTCGCGACCACGATTCGAGTACGGGGTGCTGCTGCCCCATTTCGGTACACACGCGACGCGCGAGCGCCTGATCGAGGCCGGCAAGGCCGCCGAGCGCTACGGGTTCGACGCCGTCTGGGTGCGCGACCACATCGTCTACCACCCGCATGAGTTCGAGGACCAGGACCGGACCCACGTCGATCCGTTCGTGGTCCTCAGCGCATTGGCCAGCGTGACCAGCGAGATCAAGCTGGCGACGGGCACGCTCATCCCCCACCGCCATCCCATCCATGCCGCGCTGATGCTCGGCTCGCTCGACTGGATCGCCGGACCGGGCCGACTCATCGCCGGGTTCGGCTTTGGCACCTACGACCATGAGTTCGTGGCCATCGAGCGCGCGGATTGGGACCGCAAGCGCCTGATCGAGGAGCAGGTCGCCATCTTCCGCCAGCTGTGGACCGGTGAGCCCGTGACCTTCCGCGGCGAGTTCTACTCGTTCGACGACGTCGACATCCACCCGGTCCCGGGCCACCCTGGCGCCATCCCGATCTGGTACGGCGGCTCCAGCCCGGCCGCGGTGCGACGAGCCGTCGAATACTGCGACGGCTGGATCCCCGGGCGGATGCCGATCCGTGACTTCCGCGCCCGCATGGAGCGCATGACGCGTCTGGCCAACGAGGCCGGCAAGCCACTCCCCGCGTCGGGCACGATCCCGTTCGTGGTGCCGGCGGCGACCGTGGAAGAGGGCTTCGAGTACGTCGACAAGCACGTCTTCAACGAGATGTCGCGCCAGTACATGACCCCCGAGAGCGGGGCGTTCAGCACCTACGCCGATCTCGACGGGGCGGTAATCGCCGGCCCGCCGTCGACCATCATCGAGGAGGTCCGCCGCTACCAGGACGCCGGCGTCGGACACTACGTGTTCGACATGCGTCCGCGTTTCGACTCCTTCGATGAGTGCCTGGCGATCATCGGCGAGGAGGTCCTGCCCGAACTTCATCGAGGTGATGGCCGCGCCGATTGACCTGCCCGCCACGCATCCGTCCCAAGTCCGTTAGCGCTCAGACCCACAGATCCGGAGGTTGACCCGTGGATATCAAGGAAGCCCAGGCGATCGTCGATCGTCACTTCAGCCAGCCGGCAGTCAAGGAGATGGCGATCCGGATCGCCAGCACACCGCAGCCGCAGACCGAGCTCTACGAGCGTGAGCCCAAGATCCTGAGCGCGATCAGGCACATGTACCGACCGGCCTTCGAGGCGGCCGGCTGCGACACATGGATCGATGACTACGGGAGCCTCATCGCCACCCAGGGCGAGGGGACCGGCGGCAAGACCCTGCTGTTCATGAGCTACGCCATGGGCTGGGCCGAGGCGACCATGCCCAACCCGTGGTCGGGCGAGGTCATGGACGGCTCGAAGTGGGGCATCGACGGCGAGGTCGTCTGGGGTCGCAACGGCTCCGAGTGGTGGCCCACCAACGCCGCGATGATCGAGTGCGCCCGGATCATCCACGAGTCCGGCGTCAAGCTGCCGGGCAAGATCATCTACGTCATCAGCTCCGGCGGGCATACCAGCAGCTCCGACCCGATCTACCACCTCATCCACAACGACCAGGTCAAGGCCGACCTGTGCATCACCCCAGGCACCAAGGAGATCGTCCTCGGCAACATGGGCCGGCTCGACCTGCGGGTGAACATCTTCGGCAAGAGCGTCCACTCCGGTGGCGAGCTGTCGGTCGGGCTCAACGCCATCGAGGGCGGGCTCAAGGCGATCGAGCGCGTCCGCTCCATCATGCCCAACCCGCCCAAGGGCCACGTCGATCCCGACATGGGTCCGGGACGGCTGTCGATGATCGGGCTGGCCAGCTACCCGTTCAGCCCGGGCTACCACAACGGCGTCGGCTCCGGCGGTCACACGCTCCAGAACCTGATGCGCTTCATGCTCGACCGCCGGCTCCCACCGGGCCAGGACGTCCAGCAGGCGATCGATGAGATCCGCGATGCCATCGGCGACATGAGCCCGTGGCGGATCACCTTCGAGCGCGGCGCCCTGCAGTACCCGTCCAAGCACTCGCGCGATGACCTGGTCATCACCACCGTCGCCGACGCGTTTCGCTCGGCTCTCGGGGGCGAGCCCGACTATCGCTACGTCGACTACACCATCGATGCCGGCTACCTGAACATGTGCGGCATCCCGACGGTCATGTTCGGCGGCATCGACATGCGCTTCTGCCATGGCGACGAGGAGTTCACCAACCTCAACGACACCTATGACATCAGCAAGGTCTACACGACCTGGGCGCTGACCAACGCCCGCTGATCAGCCGTACAGGGCCGATACCGGGAGTCCGGTATCGGCCCTTCCCTTTTCCCGGGAGGCTCATGACATGGAAAGACCGCAGATCACTCACCTGAACATGACGGACTGGCAGAGCAAGTTCGCCTTCTCCCAGGCGGTCTCGATCTCCGGACCACACCGCCGCCTGCTCCTCGCCGGCGTCGGCTCGGAGGGCGCCGCGGGCACCACCGAGGCGGCCGGTGACGTCGCTGCCCAGTGCCGGATGGCATGGGCGAGCATCCTTGAGACCCTGGCCCACGAGGGCGGTTCGTACCGGGACATCGTCCGTGTCCGAACCTACGTCCTGGATCCGCGCTCGCTGCCGGACGTGACCGCGACGCGGCGCGAGGTCTTCGGCGACGGGCCCTACCCCATCCACACGTTCCTGGTGGTCAGCGCGCTCGCCCAGCCGGGGATGCTCGTGGAGATCGAGGTCGAAGCCGCCCTGCCCGAGTGAGGGGCCGTGTCCCCCCGTTGATCGTCAGGCCAGGGCCGGCATCACCGAGTCGTGGACCTGGCGCATCTGCTTGATGAAGGCAGCGACCGAGGTGGCGATCGGCTTGAGCTCGATGTAGTTGACGCCGGCTTCCTGGTATGCCCTGACCCGCTCGACCCAGGTGTCGAGATCGCCTGAGATCGTCCGATCCAGGAAGTCCTGCCGTCCGTCGTAGTGGCCCGACTGGGAGGGCGCAGCGGTCTCCACGGCGGCATCAACGCTGTCCGCGATGATCGACGGATTGCTGATCCCGACGATGCCGACATCCGGTGCGAGCCCCGCGTCGGCACGATGGGCCCGAATGGCGGCGACCCCGGTCCGGATGTCGCCGGTGGTCGCCTGGCTCGGGACCCAGCCGGCGCCCCAACGTGCGGCGCGCCTGTGCGCGGCGCTCGATCGACCGCCAACGACGATCGGCGGATGCGGTCGCTGGATGGGCTTGGGGAACATCATCGCGGTCTCGAACGAGACGTACTCGCCGTGGAACGACGGCGCGTCCTCGCTCCACAGCCGGAGCAGCGCCTGGTAGTACTCCTCCATCCGCGGTCCGCGCGGCCCGATGGCGCCGAACGAGTCGTACTCGCGGGTGAGGCTCCCGCGATGCGTCCCGATCAGGTCGGTGTCGGCCCCACCGCCCTGGCGGTTGGGCCCGATACCGAGACCAAGCTGGAGGCGCCCCCCGGACAGGTAGTCGAGGGTTGAGGTCTGCTTCGCGAACAGCAGCGGGTGCCGGTTCGGGAGGATGGCCACGGATGTCGCCAGGCGGACACGTTTCGTGGCGCTGGCCACGAAGGTCAGGGTCTCCAGCATCTCGAAGATCGCTCGATCATCGCCGGGTCCATCGCTGCCGATGGTCGAGCCGAAGCTGCCATCGAAGATGATGTGGTCGCGGGCCGACACCGTGCTGAAGCCGAGTTCCTCGGCGG
>CAYNGM010000029.1:7565-13114 GCA_964396565.1 uncultured Anaerolineaceae bacterium
TCGAAGATGATGTGGTCGCGGGCCGACACCGTGCTGAAGCCGAGTTCCTCGGCGGCCTGGGCCACCTCGATCAATCCGGATGGTGAGGCGACCTTGCCGGTCAGTGGCAGCATCACACAAAAGTCCACGAAAGCCTCCCGAATCCCTTGGCGTCTCACCCGTGTCTGTATACTATATTCCTCATGACCTCCACGGGCGGCACGCTCCTCCACGATGGCCCCGTCGCACAGACGTCGGAGCAGGGCACCGCGACATCCGGCGAACGGACGCTGCTCTACTCCGAGGCCCTGGTCGAGGGGCTGCGTGAGGTCCTTGACGCCGACCCCACCGCCTACCTGATCGGGGCGTACTTCCTGGGTGTCACGCGTCACGGTCCGCTGCTGGCCGACCTGTTCGCCGCCTATCCCGATCGGGTCTACTTCCCGCCGATCGCCGAGGCCGGGACGGTCGGACTTGGGATCGGCGCTGCGATCAGCGGGATGCGCCCTATCGTCGATATCGGCACCGCGAGCTTCGTGTTCCAGGCGTTCAGCCAGGTCGTCAACGAGGCCGCCAACATCCATCACATGACCGGCGGCCAGACCCGCGTTCCGCTCATCCTTCACGGTTTGCATGGGATCCGCGGCGGTGGCGCCGCTCAGCACTCCCACAGCCCGCAGGCGATGTTCTGGAACACGCCAGGCGTCCGGATCATGCTCCCGGCCAGCCCGTACGACGTGAAGGGTCTGATCTGGTCGGCCGCCCACAGTGACGATCCGATGATCTGGCTCGACCACGTCAAGCTGTTCGACACGAGCGGTCCAGTCCCGGAGGGTCAGTACGCCGTCCCGTTCGGCAAGGCCAACATCGCGCGTAGCGGCAGCGACGTGACCGTCGTGGCCACGTCGCTGATGGTCGTGCGGGCCCTGGCGGCGGCCGAGGACCTCGCGGCCGAGGGCATCAACGTGGAGGTGATAGACCCTCGCACCCTGGTCCCGTTCGATTCGGAGACGGTCCTGGAGTCGGTGGGCCGCACCGGTCGATTGGTAGTCGTCGACGAGTGCCACCTCCGTTGTGGCGTCGCCGCCGAGATCTCGGCCATCGTCGCCGAGCACGCCTTCGACAGCCTCCGTGCACCGATCATCAGGGTGGCGACCGCGGACGTTCCTATCCCGTTCAGCCCGGTACTCGAGGAAGCCGTGGAGCCGACGCACCAGCGGATCGTCGCGGGCATCCGAAGGGCCCTTGCATGAGCACTGTTCTGCTACTGTCGTGCGACACCCTCCTCCCGCGTCAGGCCGCACTCATCCCTCCGCCCAAGGAGACGCAGTGAACCAGGAGCTCACGCAGATCCGGCGCTCGACCCTTGCTGAGCAGGTGGAGGATGCGCTGCGCGTCGATATCGTCATGGGCGTCCTCAAGCCCGGCGAGCGGCTGCGCGCCCAGGAACTGGCGCGTCGTTACGGCGTCAGCGCAACGCCGTTCCGCGAGGCCCTCCAGCGCCTGGCCGGCGAACGCCTCGTGGAGATCGATCCACGTCTCGGCGCGTCGGTGGCGGTCGTCTCGGCGGACGAGCTCCGGGACATCTACGACGCCCGACTGATCCTCGAGACGCAGGCGCTGTATCGCTCTGTGGAACGGCTGGATGCAGCCGGGATGGCGGACCTGGAACGCCGGATGACCGCGCTGCGCGACGCCACCATCGCCAGCCGTGCAGAGGGGGTGGACCGGGCCGATGTCGGCTGGCCGACGCTTCACCGCGAGTTCCACCATGCGCTGGTCGAGCATTGCGACTCCGCGTGGCTGATGCGCTTCGTTACGACGCTGTACGACCACGCCGACCGCTATCAGACCCTGTCACGGCAGATGATCGAGCGTGATCCGGGTCGCGACACGCTGGTCGAGCACACGCAGCTCTACGAGGCGGCGATCCGCTTGGATCCGGCCGCCGCGGTCAGCCAGCTGCGCGACCACCTGAAGCTGACCAGGGACGCCCTGAGCGAGCGCATCGAGCCGGCCGCGCTCGGATCAGGTGCCCAGGACGAACCAGTCAACGCCTGACGAGGCTCGTACCTCCCCTCGGACCTCGATATCTTCTGACTGACGGCGTCCGCCCGTAGCGCGGTCTCAGCCGGAGTTCGCCGCTGGTCCCTCGGACTTCAGCAACGCATCCGCGTCGAGCTGGCGTGAACTGCCGACCGTCGTCCGCGCGATCGACCGCCGATTGATGAACCAGCGCATCACGTAGGCCAACAGGAACACCATGAGCGTGAACAGCAGCGCCATGGCCGCCCCCTGGTTGGGCGCATAGAGCTGGGCCGCACCCGGGTTGATCCGGGCATAGAGGTACCACGACAGAGGGCGCGTCTCCGGGGTCGACAGGAAGGCGGGCAACGTGAACTCGTGTGCACCAAGGATGACCAGCTGGATCCAGATCGCGGCCATCGCCGGAAGGAGGAGCGGGGTCACGATCCGTCTGAACACGGCCAGGCGCGAGGCGCCGCTCGCGGCAGCCGACTCCTCGAGCTCCGGTGAGATCTGAAGCACGGAGCTGAAGCCCACCCGATATGACACTGCCATCCGGTACGAGTAGGCGAGGACGAGGACCCAGATCGTGTCCACGAGTGGGATCCACTTGTTGATGGTCAGGTAGAACAGCACGGACGACAGTCCGACGATGACCGTCGGGATGGCAAGGGAGGACGAGCCGAGGGCATCGAGGAGCCTGGTCCCGGTAGACGCCTTGCTGCGCGCGACCACCCAGGCGGCGACCATCGGCACCGATACCGCGATCGTGGACGAGATCACTGCGATGATGATGGTCCTGACCAGCGATGCATAGAACTCGGGGTCCACCAGCACCTTGCTGAACGCCACGAGCGACGTCTGGGTCATCAGGTTGTCGATGGAGATCGGCATCGCGAACGGCGTGATCGCCGACCAGAACAGGGCGATCCCGGGCAGGATCGCGGTTGGGATCACATAGAGCAGGACGAGGCCCGTGATCGGCCAGCGCCAGCGACCGAGCGCCAGTCGGGTTGGGCGGTAGCCCTTGCCTGTGATCGACGCGCGCCGACCAGCGTCGCGGGTCACGTACAGGTACGCCCGGAACAACAGCAGCGTGACGATCAGGAAGTTCACGCCGTAGGCGGCAGCCAGACCGTAGCGGGGCAACTCGGCCGAGGTCCCACGCAACAGCGCGAACATGCGGAAGGCGAAGATGTCCTGTCCCTCGGACTGGCCGAACAGGAGCGGGATCTCCAGGCTGCCGACGCCGATGATGACCGACAGGATGACGATCCCCAACGTGGCCGGGAAGAGGAGGGGCAGGGTCACCCGACGGATCGTCTGCCACGGCGAGGCACCGGACGTTCGGCTCGCCTCCTCGAGCGACCCATCGATGTTCTGGATCACCGGGATCAGCAGCAGGAACGGGAAGGTGACTTCCACGATCCCCTGCACCACGACGAGGGTGGGGAACGCGAACGGGTCGATCGGTCCGCTGTCGCCGCCGATGAATGGCAGTGCACGGAGTACCTGGTTGAGAAGCCCGGTCTTGGGAGCGAGCATGAGCAGCCACGACTGGGCGCGGACGATCGGCGGGATGATGAACGGGACGAGGACAAGGGCGGAGATAAGGGCACGACCGGGGATGTCCGTGCGGACGACAAGCCAGGCCAGCGACCAGGCCAGCGTGATCGAGATGATCGTGGCGCCGCCTACAAAGACCGCGGTGACCTTGAGGACCTCGAGGAAGTCGCCCTTGGGGCCATACAGCGTCAGGTAGTTCTCGACGCCCCATTGGGCAGATTCGACACCGAATGGCAGGTACGGGCCGCGGAACGAGGCGATGACCTGCGTGACGAGTGGGATGACGAGCAGGAAGACCATGATCGCGACCGCACCGGCGATCAGGAGGGTCATACCACTTGGTCGACGCACCATGTGACTCCCTGCCCCCGAGATACGACGCGCCGACCGGGGCCCGGTCGACGCGTCGATTGGTTTCAGCGTTAAGGGGTAGCCAGGGCCCCTACTGGTACATCACCTCGTCTGCTGCCTTGATCAGATCGATCCACTGGGTGCGATTGTCCTTGTTCTCCCACTGGCCGATCTTGGCAGCCTCGTTGAAGGCGTCCATGTTGGTCTTCATGAGACCGGTCGCCTGGGCCAGGCTGTCGGCCGGAAGGCCCGGGAACGGGACCGACGAGGTCGTGAACTCGGGCTGGGTCAGGACGGCCTTCAGCCAATCCGGATCGAGGGCCTCCCACAGCGCATACAGGGCGGCTCCCGCCTTGTTCTTGCCGTACTTGTTGACGCCGTTGAACTGGATCCAGACCGGATGGTCCTTGACCGCCACCGGAGCGAGCTCCGGGTTCGGGTTGAACAACTGGCCGGCGAAGATGATCGGCTTGTCACCGGTGGACAGCAGGGTCGACGGGTCGTCGGTCAGGGTGAGGTTGCCGGAAGCTTTCAGGTCGGTGATCAGCTTCTGCATGGCGTCCTTGCCATTGAGCATGCCGTACCCGGTGAAGTACTGGCCGTTCCAGCTGGTCATCGCCAGGGTGTCCTTCCACTTCGGATCCAGGTAGTCCTCATAGGACTTGGGAGCATCCGCGAGCGGCACCTTGCTGGTGTTCACGTTCTGCATGTAGGCGTTGATGCTGTCGGGCAGCATGTTGGGGAAGCCGATGTTCATGTACTCCTCCGGAACGCCGTAGGACGTCCAGTCCACGTCGTCGAAGAAGCCACCATCGATGAGCGGGGCGGCGCTGGTCAGCGACCCCGACACGAAGTCGCTGGTCTCGGTCCCGGTGTCCTTGGCAGCGACGATCTTGGCCGAGGTGTTGCCCTGGTAGCCGGCGGTCTTGACCTTCAGCCCCGGGAACCGGGTCTCGAAGGCCGTGATCACCTCGGGTGCGAGCTCGTACCAGTCCCAGATCACGACGGTACCGCCCTCGCTGGCCTTGGCCTCTTCGTAGAGCTTGTCCATCGCGGCATTGATCGTCGGCCAGTACTTGGTGTAGAGGTCCTCGCACTGGGTGACCGGCCCGATCTGGACCGCGTCGCAGCCGGCTGCCTCTGACGCGGCAGCGGACGGCGCGGTCGTGGCCGCCTCGCTGGCTGCCGCAGTGGGTGTTGCGGCGGGTGGCGTCGACGCCGATGGTGATGCCGTGCCGGTGCTGGAGCAGGCGGCAACAAGCAGGATCGTCGCAGCAAGTGATGCGACGCGCGTGGTCCGAGCCGTCATCGCGGCCTCCTTCTGATGGGTGTGTCGATACGCTGGGGTTTCGCAAGTCTCGCCGGTATCGACTGATCCAGCAAGGCATACCGTATCCGCAACCGATTGCCAAAGTCAATGGTCAGTCGGCAAGATTCCTCCCTTCAAACGCGTGTGGGTCAGTGTGGAAAGCGGGATTTGCAACCGATTGTGTTCCATGTCTTCCCATCGCCAACGGGCGGCGCTATCATGGAGCCAGCGGGATCCGAGCGGACGGCGCCTGGCCGGACGGGCTGCGATCTCGCGCCGACCAAGAGCACGAACGGCAGGGGTGTGATGGAACAGCCGG
>CAYNGM010000030.1:0-12962 GCA_964396565.1 uncultured Anaerolineaceae bacterium
TGTAGTGCTTGCCCGAGGCCGGCGGGCAGTAGGTATAGGTGACGGGTGTCCCGAGGGTCACGTGGTCCTGGCCCATGTCCGGCTCCGCGTACCCCGGCTGTGCTGGGGCACCAGCAGCCGGTGGGGGAGTCGGCGAGGGAGAGAACTCGGTCGAACAGGCGTAAGCCGGCTGGGTCGATGCGACGACGATGCCGAAACCGGCCAGCCCGACGATGAGGATCACCCCAAGGCCGACCAGGAGACCACGGTAGCGCTCGACGAACGACGGCCTGGCGCTGACTCGCGCGCGCTCACGTCGTCCGGTGCGCGGTGCTCCGGATGGGCCCGTGCTCGGCGCCGGGCTCGCGGTCGTGCCCTGGGCCTGGCCGGTCGGATGGTCAGCGTGTCTGGCTTCGCGCTGGCGTCGCCGGGATTCCTTGCTCACTCGTACGCCTCAGGTTCGTGTCGTCGTTCGGTGTCGCCGCCCGCGGCGGCCGGCGTCGCGAGAGGGTACCGTCTCAAGCGCGAACGCGCCGGGTAGAGGCCCGTTCAGCGCACCGCCAGCGTGCCCGCTATGGCTGGTCGAGCCAGGCGCGGACCTCCGGCCGCAGCAGGCCGCGGAACAGGAGCACCCCGAAGGCCGCCACGAAGAACGGGGTCGCCGGGTGGACGGGGCTGGTCGCCAGAAGGACGACCGCTGGGATGATGAGGCTGGCCAGGCCGATGGCCAGGTTGCGCGACGCCTCCTTGCGCTGGAGCACGAGGGTGGTGGTGAAGATCGTGTAGGCCAGCAGGATCATCACGAGCACACCGAGCGGGCTCACGGGTGCGGCGATCGCCTGATCGACCACCGTGCGCATGCTGAGTCCGATACCGGCCAGGATCAGCAGTGCGTAGAGCAGGAACAGGCGTATCCCGCCGGGCATGGCCCGGATCGTCGCGAACATCCCGCGAAGTATCGCATCGCCGTGGTCGTCACAGCCCTGATCCATGAGGCCTATCCGCTTCGTGGACCGCCCCTATACTCCCGGTTCCGTGGCAGACCTTCCTATCGATCTTGATCCGGGCCTGGCCGATCGGCTGGCCGACGCCCTCGATCGCGAGGGGAAGATCCCGCGCGCCATCGAGGCGCTCGGGCCGGTGGCCGATCGCGATGTGCTCCTGGCCGATGGGTCACCGGGCATCCGGGCGGGACAGCTGGAGACACTCGGCGCCCGCGTCTCGTTCGGGGCACGGGACGGTCGGGCGGCGTTCGATGCCCCCGATCGTTCGGCGGACGTCCTCGTCGCGTTCTGGTCCGCTTTCCGGGGCGTGACCAAGTCCGATCTGGACGAGGCCCGCCGTCTTCTGCGCCCTGGCGGTCGGCTGCTGGTCATCCACGACTACGGGCGTGACGATGTCTCGCGGATCCGTGGCGATCTGCCCGAGTACGGGTCATGGAGCAGGCGCGACGGACCGTTCCTCAGGCAGGGATTCAAGGTCCGAGTCGTGCACTGCTGGTGGACCTTCCCCGACCTCGACCAGACTCGATCGTTCCTCGACGATGCCTTCGGACCGGCGGCGAGCGACGTGCGCGATGGCCTGGTCCGGCCGAGGCTCTCCTACAACGTCGCCGTCTATCACCGCGCCTTCATGGACGGGCTGTCATGAGCGCCGCTGCCCCAACGCCTCCACGGACCGACGCGTCGTCGACGCGTCGCCCGTCTCAGCGGCGGGTCTCGCCCGGGGTCGTCTTCCTGGCGATCGCAGTCATCGCCTCGGTTGCCTATATCGGCTACGCGATCACGGTCCGTGATGCGTCGCAGATACCGCTCCTGGCATCGGGGGCGGTGGTCGTCGCCATCGCCTTCGGGGCGCTGACCGCGTACTGCTTCGGGGCCGTCCTGCGGGCCAGCCGCGAGGGTCGTGGTTGGCGAGCGATGGTCGTCGCGTTCGTTGGTGGGTGCGCCGCGATCGCCACCTGTGCGGCCGCCGCCGGGGCGATCATCCTCTTCCAGCTCGCGACAGGTTGACCCCGGGCCGGCGATCCGGGTGCGACGGCTGGCCCCGCCCGCGGAGATGGCGCCTGACGCCCCAGGACCGTGGGCGTTGTTGACACCCAGGACCGTGGGCGTTCCGCCCTCTGGTAGACTCGGCCACCCTCGGCGCACCGTGATCGGTGTCGATCGACGGGCGCGGCGCCCCCATCGTCTAGAGGCCTAGGACGCCACCCTTTCAAGGTGGAGATCACCGGTTCGAATCCGGTTGGGGGTACCAACTCCGTGGCTCCGGACGCAGCATCAGATCGACGGTCGTACCACCGCCCCTGCTAACATCGGGTCGATGGAGATCATGGGGATCCGGATCCGGACGATCGTGCATGACAACGTGGCCGCGCGTTGCGACGGATGCACGGAGATCATCGAAGGCACCCCATGGCGGGTCAACCTCCTCGACATCGTCGCCGCGGAGACCCCGGTCTCGTGGGCAGCGCGGCCCGCGCTGAATCCGGGACCGTTCCAGTTCCACAGCGACCAGGCCTGCGTGCGGCGCTGGATGGCCTCGCGGGGGCACCTCTTCTGCCGCAAGGGGAGGATCCGCGAGATCATGCGTCCAGTGCCACTCCCCGCGGCCGCAGGTGAGGCAGTGGATACAGCACGTTGGGGTCTCTGTGACGGTATCCACCGCGACGACCACGAGTTCGTCCCCGCCTGACCCGGCCCCCGATCCAGGGCGCCCACGCAACGGGTTTGACACCGTCGCGCGATGACTCCTATCCTCCGTCCACGGGCGCGTCGAGGTTACCTAGACTTGCCCAGATTCGATGTCGACGGGCCGCCGGACGTCCCCCCCACGGCCGACTGCCCGTCGGCGCCCCTCCCAATCGTGGCCCGAGCCCGCGTGATCGCATGACCAACCCGGCACCCCGCGTACGTGCAGCAAGCCCCGACCGCTGGCTGTCACTCGGGCCCGCGAGTCGCCTGCTCGGTGTCGACCCGGACACGCTGCGTCGCTGGGCGGATGCCGGACGGATCGCGACGTGGACGACCCCGGGTGGGCACCGTCGCTTCGAGCGCAGCGCGCTCGAGCGACTTGCGGCCGAACGTCGCCCGACGACGGTCCCGATCCCGTTCGCGAGCCTGGGTGGATCGCCGGCGCACGTCTTTCGCGTGTACCGTCGCCATTACGCGCGCCCTTCGGCTCGACCGATCGTGGAGGCACCGCGCGATGCCTTCGAGCGAGACGCCTATCGGACGGACGGACGACGCCTCGTGGCGGTCCTGGTCGAGTATCTCGACGCGGCCGGGGACGCCGGCCGAAGACGGCGTCTGAGGTCGGATGCCGAGGTGCTCGTGGACGACCACGCTGCGCGTCTGGTCAGGGCCGGGCAGGAGTTGACGAGTTCCGTGGCGCTGTTCGTAGCGGCGAGACGACCGTTCCTCGCGGCGATCGCCGATCTCGGCCGCCGCCGGGCGCTGGATCCGGCGCGTCTCGCCGCCGTCTACGACGATGCGTCAGTCGTCCTCGATCGACTGCTCCTGCGCTTCATCGCGACGCACCAGGGGGCGAGTCGGAGGTCGTGACCCTGGACGCTGCCGTCGTCATCCCGGCGCTGACCGCGATCCTCGCCCTGCTGTTCGCGGTCGCCCTGCTCGACCAGTGGCGGGAGCGACGCCACGGGTTCCAGTTGATCTGGGCCATCGGGATGCTGTGGTACGGGATCGGCGCGGGAGCCGAAGCCATCGCCAGCGCCTCTGGCTGGAGCGAGCCGCTCTATCGGGTCTGGTATCTGACCGGCGCAGTCTGGACGGCCGGATGGCTGGGCCTTGGAACGGCGTTCCTGCTCGGACGTACCCGCTTCGGGTACACCTACGCCGCCTTGCTCCTCCTGTCGGGCCTGATCGCCCTGATGCTGCGCAACAGCCCGACCTACGCGGGCGCTGGACCACTCCCGATCCTGTTCCTGATCGGCGCCGTCGTCCTCGCCCTCGCGGTCGGTGTGGAGACCTACTTCGGGAACCCGACGTGGCCGCGCCTCGCCGCCGCCGCGCTGATCATCGTGACCGTCCTGTCGGTGGTTCTGATGATGCTGACCACGCTGCCCCCACCGGGCTACGCGGTGGACCCCGCGACCGGCCAGCCGACAGCCGCGATCGTCCCCGGCTACCTGCGTCTGCTCACTCCGATAACGAACGTCACAGGTGGTCTGGCGCTGGTCCTCGGGGCTGTCTTCTCGACCTACGTGTTCATGCCCAAACGCCGGGTGCTGGCCTATTCGCTCGACCCGGACCAGCCCGGCGACCAGTTCCTGTTCAACCTGATCATCGCGGCCGTCGCGATCCCGGTGAACCTCGTGGCATCACTGCCCGGTGCGTGGCACGCACTCGTGACCGGTCGGATCCACAGCCGTGTCCCGGCCACGATCCTGATCGCCATCGGGGCCCTGATCCCGACCGTCACCGATTCGATGGCGAGGCTTGGGAACACCGACCTGTTCTACGTCGGCAAGTTCCTTGGGGTCATCTTCCTGTTCCTGGGCTTCCTCGTCTCGATCGAGGTCTTCCGCGAGGTACGCGTCCCATTCACGGGCATTCGCCTGACCCGGACCCGTCAGGAGTCGCCTGAAGCGGTGCTCATCGCCGGGGCTGCAGTCGGCCCCGAAGGAGGAACGCCGGTCGCCGACATCCGGGAGGGCTCGAACCTCGACTGACGGTGGCCCTACCATGGCCGACGTGTCCACGCCGTCCCCCTCATCCAGCCGACCGCCAGCCGGCGCCTCCGCCACGACCGTGGCTTCGGCTTCGCTCGTCGGGTCGGCCATCGTCGTCGGCTCGGCGGCGCTCTTCGGGACCCTCGGTCCGGTGTCACGGGTCGCGTTCGAGGCCGGCGTGGAGCCACCCGCCTGGGTCGCCTGGCGAGCGTCGATCGGGTTGCTGGCGATCGTCGCGGTCATCGGCTGGCGGATCCGTCGTGGACGTGCCGTACTCGTCAGACCGTCCGATCTGACCGATCGGACCAAGGTCGGCCTGATGCTCGCCGGGATCACCGGGTTCACCCTCAACCTGTGCCTGTTCGCCGCCTTCGATCGGATCACGGTCGCGTTGGCCCTGTTGTGCTTCTACACCTATCCGGCCCTTGTCGCCGCGGTCCACATCGCGTCGGGTCGTGAGCCGCTGGACGCGCCGCGCGCCCTCGCGCTGCTGCTGTCGATGGTCGGGATGGTCGCGGTCGTCGCCTCCCAGCTCGACCCGTCCGTGGGCGTCGCGATCGACCCGCTGGGCATCGCCTTCGCGGCCGGAGCGGCCATCAGCCAGACGATCTACGTGACCATCGCCCGGTCGTACAGGGCCGTGCCGTCCGACCAGGCGATCGCCGTGGTCATGGGGATCACCGTGATCGGGGCGACGGCCACGGCCATCCTCGTCGGGTCCGCTGCCTCCCTGGCGATCCCGGCCACCACCCCGTCGCTCATCCCGCTCGTGCTGTTCACGGGGATTTGCGCCGCGGCCGTACCGTCGCTCGGCTTCCTGGTCGGCATCAGGCTGATCGGTGGGCTGCGTGCCGGCATCCTGATGCTCTTCGAGCCGGTCGTGGGCGTCGCCCTGGCTGCGTGGTTGCTCAGCGAGCGGCTGACCGCGATCCAGGTCGCGGGGGCGGTCGCGATCCTGGTCGCCGCGGTCATCCTCCAGCGTGCCGCACCGGAGGCCGACGAACCGGCGAGCCACACCGCCGTCGCGGTCGGCGGCGGGCCATAGGAACGCGGGCGCCGATGACCAGGACTGGCGACCACCCGATGCCGGAGCCGAGCCGCCCGGCGATCCGCATCCTCATCGCCGATGACCACGGCATGGTCCGGCGCGGCATGCGCGACTTCCTCGAGCTCCATGACGACCTGGTGGTGGTCGGTGAGGCCGCCGATGGCGCCGCGGCGGTCGAGGCCGCCGCTGCCCTCGCCCCCGATGTCGTGGTGATGGACCTGCTGATGCCGGTCCTTGACGGCATCGGGGCGATCGCCGAGATAAGGGCTGCCGACCCGGACATCGAGGTGATCGCCCTGACCAGCTTCGTCGAGGAGGACCGAGTCATCGCCGCCATCGAGGCCGGTGCGTCCGGCTTCCTGCTCAAGGACGCCGACGCGGACGATCTGGCGGCGGCCATCCGGGCTGCCGCAGCCGGCGAGATGTACCTGGACCCGGCGATCGCGGGTATCGTCGCCCGACGGCTCCGGGACGGCGACGCTGCCCGGGCCATGGCACCGGATGAGCTGGCCACCCTGACCGACCGCGAGCGCGACGTCCTGGCTGCCCTGGCCCGCGGTCTATCCAACCGCGACATCGCCGCGGAGCTCGGCATCACCGAACGCACGGCCCGAACGCATGTCTCCAACATCCTGGCCAAGCTCGGGTTGTCCAGCCGGACCCAGGCAGCCCTTCTCGCGAGCGGTCGCGACCACGAGCGGGCGCATGGTCGAGGGTGATGACGGCCGAGGCGTGACTGCGGCCGGGCCTTCTGCCGCTCCGGCCATCGTGTTCCTGCACGGCACCAGGCTGTGTCGCACAGCGTGGACGCCCCAGATCGCCGATCTGTCCGACATCTACCGGGTCCTGGCCATCGATCTCCCCGGGCACGGCGCCCTGGCTGACATCCCGTTCACCCTGGCCACGGCGCGCGAGGCGGTCGCCCGCGTCATCGAGGATCACACGCCTGGGCGGGCCGTCCTGGTCGGCCTGTCGCTTGGTGGCTATGTCGCCATGGACGTGGCCGCTGTCCGGCCGGATCTCGTGCGAGGCCTCGTCCTGTCGGGGGCGACCGCCGAACCGACCGGCTCCCGGGCGCTTCCATATCGTGGCCTTGCCTGGCTCCTGGGCCACGTCGGGGGCCTCCCCTTCGACGCGGTCAACAGCTGGTTCTTCCGAACCCGCTTCCCGGCGGCGATCGCCGAGCCGATCGTCGCCGGCGGCTTCTGGCCGAGCGGCGGTGCCCAAGCCCTCAGGGCGCTCAGCGGTGAGCGGTTCGCGGAGCGTCTGGCGGCCTACCCGGGCCCGACGCTGATCATCAACGGGACGTGGGACCTGCCGTTCCGGCTGTCCTCGCGGAGCTTTGCCCATGCCGCGCGCGATGCCCGGCGAGTGCGTCTCGCCGGTGCTGCCCATCTCGCCAACCTCGACCGGCCGGCGGCCTTCGACAAGGCGATCCGCCGATTCATGACGGAGCTGGACGGAACGCCCTGACATATCGACCTGTAGCGGGCCGAACGGTCCGATGCGAGTCGGATGGTAGACTTGGCCGGCTTCCCAAGTCGTTCATCCCTGAGGTCCCATGCGCGTTCGCAAGGCCGTCTTCCCCGCTGCTGGCTGGGGCACCCGGTTCCTCCCCGCCACCAAGGCGCAGCCCAAGGAGATGCTGCCCCTGGTCGACAAGCCGATCATCCAGTACGCGGTCGAGGAGGCCGTCGCTGCCGGGATCGAGCAGGTCATCATCGTCACGTCGAGTCAGAAGCGCGCGATCGAGGACCATTTCGACCTCTCCTACGAACTTGAGCACCTGCTCGAGGAAAAGGGCGATATCGAGATGCTGCGCAAGGTCCGCCACATCAGCGACCTCGCCCAGGTCGCCTATGTGCGCCAGAAGGAGCAGCTCGGTCTTGGGCACGCCGTGCTGATGGCCAAGGACGTCATCGGCCATGAGCCGTTCGCGGTGATCCTGCCCGACGACGTGTGCATCGCCGACCGCCCGGTCATCGGCCAGCTCATCCACGCCTACCACCAGACCCATGGCTCGGTCGTCGCCGTGATGCAGGTGCCGCCGGAAGAGACGGGCCGCTACGGGGTGATCGCGACCGAGCCGACCGATGACCCACTCGACCGCGGTCGTCTGCACCGGGTGACCCGCCTTGTCGAGAAGCCGGAACCGAACGCCGCGCCGAGCGACCTGGCCATCATCGGTCGCTACGTGCTTACCCCCAAGATCTTCGACAAGTTGGAGCAGACCCAGCGTGGCGCCGGGGGTGAGATCCAGCTGACCGACGCGATCGCCGCGCTCATGGAGGAACAGACCGTCCACGGTTACGAGTTCGAGGGCATCCGCTACGACGCCGGGACGACCATGGGCTGGCTGAAGGCCTCGGTGGAGCTGGCTCTCCAGCGACCGGACCTGGCCGGTGAGTTCCGGACATACCTTGGATCGCTCACCCTCTAGGGCGAGGTTCGGACCGATGGCGCGGCGGCTCCCGACGGACGCATACGGTAGGATTTCGCGCGACGTGGCGCGCCGCGAACGGTTCGCGCACGATGCTTCAAGGGGCACGCTTGGCTGAGATCGGCTCCGTCCTCGGCGACCGCTATCGACTGGTCGACACCATCGGCCAGGGCGGGATGGCATCCATCTTCCGTGCTCTCGACACACAGCTCGGGCGTGAGGTGGCCATCAAGCTGCTCCGACCGGAGTACCTGCGCGACCCGGACTTCGGGTCTAGGTTCCGGCAGGAGGCACAGAACGCCGCCTCCCTCAGCCACCCGAACGTGGTCACCGTCTTCGACTACGGCGAGGACCCGTCAGGTCCGTACATCGTCATGGAGTACGTCGACGGTGAGGACCTCGCGACGATCCTGCGTCGAAACGGTCCGCTTCCGCCGACGCAGGCGGCTCGCGTGGCATCAGCCGTCGCCCGGGCGCTCGATGCCGCTCATGCCCGCGGGATCGTCCATCGCGATGTCAAGCCCGGCAATGTGCTGATCGGGCGCGATGGTCGGGTCAAGGTCGTGGACTTCGGTATCGCCCGAGCGATAGCCGAAGCACAGATGACGCTTCCCGGGACGACCCTTGGCAGCGTCCACTACTTCAGCCCGGAGCAGGCCCGCGGTGAGCCAGCGACCGCGAGCTCGGATATCTATTCGCTCGGGATCGTCCTGTACGAGATGCTGACCGGGGTCCGACCATGGGAGGGCGACTCCGCCGCCGGTGTGGCCCTGGCACGCCTGAGTGGACCGGTGCCGGATCCGGCGCTCGTCCGACCGAGCCTGCCCCCTGACGTCGCGGCGATCGACCGCAAGGCCATGGCACTCGAGCCCGGCGACCGATTCGTCACGGCCGGGGCGATGGCCGACGCGCTCGACCGAGTCGCCCCGAGTCCGGCTGCATCCCCTGGAACGGTCGCCGGCGCTGGGGCCGCAGCTGTCGGGGGCGCGGCCCTCGGTGCCCTGACCGGCGCGACCGTCGCGGGCGTGGCCAGCCCGAACCCAAGGGGAGTCGACTATCCGCCAGACGCCTATGCCGGTGGCGATGACTACGACGAACCGCCATCGCTACCCCCGGAGCCGCCACGCGACGGACCCGGACCGGCCGTCTGGGTCGCCGGCATCATCGCCATCGGGTTGCTCGCCGCGATCGCCTTCCTTGTCTTCCAGATCCTGTCCGGTCCTGCGACGCCGACGCCATCGGCCCAGGTCACCGTCCCGGACTTCGTCGGCCGATCACTCCAGGACGCCACGACCGAGGCGGACAGCCTGGGCCTGATCCTCGTCGCGACGCCCGAGACCTCGGACCAGCCGGTCGGGACGATCCTCCGACAGGACCCACCCAAGGGAACGTCCGTCGCACGCGGCAGCCAGATCCAGGTGACGGTCGCTGCTGGCGTTCAGACGGTCCCGGTACCCGACCTGCGCAACCAGACCGAAGCGGGCGCGGTCCAGCTGCTGGTCGGCGCGGAGTTGCTGCCCGGGGCGCGGACCGAGGCGTACGACCCGACCGTACCGGTCGGTCAGATCATCTCCCAGAGCCACCAGCCGGGCTCGATCGTCGCCAAGGGCACGGCCATCGACTACGTCGTGTCCAAGGGACCCGAGCCGACCGCCACGCCGTCGCCGACTCCGACCCCGACCGCGACGCCGTCGCCGACTCCCACACCGACCGCCGAGCCCACCCCGACTCCGACGCCCGAACCAACGCCTGAGCCCACCCCGGAGCCGACGCCCGAGCCTACGCCTGAGCCGACACCCAGCCCGACGGCCTGACCACACGGCGCTGGTCGGGCTGGTCGGGTGGCCCTCAGCCCTCTAGGTCCGCCCAGAAACTCCAGCCCGGCTCGGACGTTGCCGACCAGACAGCGGGTCGCGCCGTGGGCTGGTCCGGGGATGCCGGCTGGACCGGGGATACCGGCTGGACGTCCGGCCGATCCGTCCCTGGTCGGGCTTCGCCCCGGCCCTCCGTGCCGACCTCCACGAAGTCCAGTGCTCCGGTCGGCACACGACCACGGTCGTCGGCCGGTGTGACGATCCGGGCATCACGCCCTCCGACGGACCGTCCATCGGCTGGCTGGTCAGGGGTGACTGCGGGTCCAGCGTCCCAGCAAGCCCTGATCTCGGTCCCGTCGAGCGGTGCGCGGCGACGGTCGATGGCGCAATAGCCGAGCCCGGCGGCGACGGCGCGTCGGAAGTGCCGACAGGTGGCACAGGCGGTGGAGGAACGGCGACAGACCCAGCAGCGCGCCGTTTCGGCCTGGGGTGTCCCGCAGTGCGGACATCGCCATGTCGGCATGGCCGCGATGGTAGCTGCGATCGCGACGGCTGTCACGTCACGGTGGCAACCCCGCGAGTGCGGATGCCTACTTGCGGACGTAGATGACGGTCTGGTCGGTGGTCGATCCGAACCTGGAGGTCCGCACGAAGGCGCCGGCGCCACCCTCGCCGACATCGGCGCCCTTGGGGATGGTCGTGGTGAATGTCGCACGTCCGTTCGCATCGGTGCTCGCCTCACCGGTGACCGTCTTGACCCCAGGGATGCTCAGCGTGAAGGTGACCCGGGCGTCCTTGAGCGGCCTGCCGTCCGGGTCCTCGACCGTCACGGCCAGACGGATGGGCTCCGGGAGCGCTGAGCGCTTGATCGAATAGGACGATGCTGACAGCGAGGCACGCAGGGCCCCGGAACCACGGACGACCGAGATCTTCTGCTCCCCGACATTGCCGGCCGGATCGGTCGCCGTGATGACGATCCGGTTCGTTCCCATGGCGATCGGCAGGGCGAGCTTGAAGCGACCGTCGCCGTCGGCGGTCCCGACGATCGAGTCACCGGTCGTCGCGTTGCGGGCCATCATCGTCGAGCGCGCCTGTGAGCGGCCCTCGATGGAGACCGACTTGCTGTTGACGGTCCGCCCATCCTCCGGAGCCGTGAGCTTGATCGAAGGCTTCTTGGTATCGAGCACATAGCGGACCACGGGCGACGGGTCGGATTCGCCACCGGGTCCTACGAGGGTCACCGTCAGGTCATTGATCCCATCGGTCAGTTCGACCGGGATGACGGTGGTCGGGAGTCGTGCCAGGGGTGCCTCCTGGATCGGTGCCGGTGACTGCGCTTCGAGCGCGAGGTAGACCCGCAGGCGATAGTCGGGGTCGCCGGCGATCTCCGGTGGCACGGTCACCGCGAGGTCGATCGACGGCTGGTTCGTGTACGGCTCATCGGGGGACATGATCGTCGGCGCGACCGCGGCTGGTGTCTCCGTCGGGGACGGAGTGGGGGTCGCGGTGACCTTCTGGACGAACCCGGTGAGCGTGGACCCGACCGTCCCGGCCACGGTCGTCAGGCCACCCGCACCGACATACAGGACGCCGACGGCCAGTGCGGCGACGGCCAGCACCAGGAAGATCCGGCCGATGATCGGTATCCCGCGGCTCCGACGGACCGGTGTCCGAGCGGAGAGTCGCCCGGGTGCCGGCGCCGGTTGCCTGACCGGTGCCGGGGCTGGGCGGCCGGTGGATGGGGCGCGCGGCCTGACGTGGGTGGGTCGCGCGCCGCGCCGGTTCGTCATCGTCGCGGATTGTCGCACGGGTCGCGCGCCGCGACATCCGGGGTGACCGGTGACCACGACCCGTGGTCGGTACGCCACGGAACGTTGCGGTGCGTTGTACTCTGGCCGGGTCGCGCGTGCCCAAGGAGGTGGCGCGCCCGCAGCGAGGGATGGAGTGCAGGCCCGCGATCCACGTTCCGGGCGTCCGGGGGGCGCACCAGCAGGTTCGACCAGCCGCCACGCGTCCGGGGCGACCGGGCGACCGGCATTCGGTCTTGGGCCGATCGCACGGGTCACGCCTTCACCACTGGCCACCCGACCACCCGCCGGCGGCACGACCCTGCCCGTGCTGCCTCGACCGGGCTTCGGGCTACCCAATCTGCGTCGGAACGTCTGCCCCCACTTCTACATGACCGGCAGTCGGGGGGCGATCCCGATCCAGGCACCGCACCTGCTGAAGGCCCTCATCCGCCAGGAGTCGAACGTGTCGCGCTGCCAGCTGCGTGGTGGCGTCCATCTTGATCAGGGCTACGTCAACGACGTCTGCCTGACGCCGCGCTTCAACCAGTGCGTCTTCTACGAGGACGAGCTGACCCGCGAGTGACACGCGCCGGCACACCATCGGGGTCCGACTATCACGCGGCGCTGGCCGCGCTCGAGGCACGGGGCAGGTTCGGGATCCGCCTGGGGCTGGGGCGGACGCGCGCCCTGCTCCACGCACTGGGCGACTCGCAGCTCGCCGTACGCGGCGCCCTCGTCGCGGGGACCAACGGCAAGGGCAGCGTCATCGCCTTGGCCGGGTCGGCGCTCCGGTCGGCCGGTCACACGGTCGGTGAGACCCCCAAGCCGCATCTTGTCAGCTACCGCGAGCGGATCGTCGTGGACGGGCACCCGATCGGTGTGGAGGACTTCACCCGCCATGTCCAAGCCGTCCTGGCGGTCGCCGACAGGGTCGCCCGACGGCACGGCGAGCCGACGGAGTTCGAGCTGCTGACGGCGGTCGTGTTCCGTCACTTCGCCGAGGTGAGGCCGGATGTCGCGCTGGTCGAGGTCGGGCTTGGTGGCCGCCTCGACGCGACTCATGCCTGGGACGGCGGGGTCGCCGCGATCACCAACGTCGATCTCGATCACACTGACCGCCTCGGGCCGACGGTCACGGCCATCGCCCATGAGAAGGCCGCGATCATCGAGCGCGGCGACCGCGCCGTGACCGGTGCGAACG
>CAYNGM010000031.1:0-1914 GCA_964396565.1 uncultured Anaerolineaceae bacterium
ATCCGGCTCGGGTCGCGACCTGCTGCGCGCGGTCGACAGGACGACGTGGCCCCGCCGATCGATGCCCTGCGGGCTATCCCGTGGACGTTCGCCTGGACCCAGTCCCGGATAAACCTGCCCGGCTGGTATGGCCTTGGGACCGCCATTGAGGCGTATCGCGATGTGCATGGTGAGGCGGGTATCCGAGCCATCGCCAGGCTCTATCGGACGTGGCCGTTCCTGACTTCGGTCATCGACAACGCCGAGATGATCCTGGCCAAGGCGGATATCGGCGTTGCTCGACGCTACGCGTCGCTGGCCATCCATTCTCCGGAGGATGAACGTCGCTGGACGCTGATCGAGGCGGAATACCGACGTACGATCGCGTTGCTGCTCGAGATCACCGGCAGGGAGCGACTGCTCGACGGGGCGCCGACTCGCCAACGCTCGATCTCGCTACGCAATCCTTATGTCGATTCGCTCTCGGAGCTCCAGGTGCGTCTGCTCACGAGGCTGCGGTCCATGCCGACGGAGGACCCCGAACGCGACCGTGTGCTGCGACTCGTCCAGCTCTCGGTCAGTGGCGTCGCGGCCGGGCTCCAGGGCACGGGCTAGGTTTCAAGTCAGGCGACGAGGCGATGGACCATGCCGATCATGTCAGCCTGCTGCGCGCCGGCGTGGATGCGGGGTCACGCGGGGCTGCCGCGAGACCGCCGGTGTGGGCGGACATCGGTGCCGGTCGGGGGGCCTTCACCCTGGCACTCGCCGACCTCCTCGGCCCCGGAGCGACCATCTTCGTGATAGATCGGGACGCGGCTGCGCTGCGCGACAACGCCGAGACGATGACGTGCGGTTCCCGAACACCAACCTGGTGACCATCCGGACCGACCTCGCGGACCTCGATCACGCGGACCTCACCCGACGGCTCGATCTCCGCTCGACCGACGCCCCGCCTCTCGACGGACTGGTCGCCGCGAACAGCCTCCATTTCATCGACTCCTCAGCCCAGATCGACACGATCAGAGCGCTGGTGTCCAGCCTACGTCCGAGCGGAAGGTTCATCGTGGTCGAGTACGACGCCGACAGGGGCAACGAGTGGGTCCCGCATCCGTTCTCGTTCGAGCGCTGGACGGCGATGTCGGTCGCCGCCGGCCTGAGCGTGCCGTCGCGTATCGGTCGCGTTCCGAGCAGGTTCCTCGGCGCGATATACGCCGCAGTCTCGGAGCGGCCGGGTCCTTCCTTGCAGGTCGGGTACCCGGGATAGGTCGCCGTAGGTCGGCCGACATCACGGCGTGGCACGGCCGGACGTCGCGTGCCGCGACCAGGCGAGTTGCTCTCGCGATGGTTCGCACGCTGCCCATGCAGTGGGCCGGGTGCGAGGTGACGGGCGCCCTCGGGCTCGACTCGCCCGTATGGTCGCACGAGGTTGCCCGCCTGGTGGGCAGCCTGCGAGTGTGTCGCCGCTGACCGCCGCTGATCGCCCCAAATCGCCGCTGGTCGTTCGGAGGTCGAGGCTCGGCGCTATCAGGCACCCGCCCACGTCAAGGCGTCGGACTCGATGGCGGCGCCGTCACGGAGGACCAGCGCCGCGCTCGGGTCCGCTCGTCCAGGCGCCAGCCAGCGAACCTCCGCCTCGCCGACGACCCGCCACGGACGGCTCGGACCGATCAGGACGCCCATGCGCTCGCCGAGGCCAAGGATCCCGGGCGCGCCAGGCGTCGCGCGCCCGAGTGCCGTGACCCGACCTGCCCATGTCCGCCCGTCGACGTGGGGGAGGACGATGACGTTCGGCACACAACCAAGGCCGGGCACGAGCCCGTTCGGTGTCCAGGTCAGACTGCCGAGGGCCATGGCGCCGGCACTCGCCCCAGCGAGCACGGCACCGCGTTCGAGCCCTTCGAGGATCGTCGTCCATGCCGCAGTCCCCGGGTATAG
>CAYNGM010000031.1:2014-12533 GCA_964396565.1 uncultured Anaerolineaceae bacterium
AGTCGCCTCAACCGATCCGGCCCCGCCACGAATGGAGCGAGGTACAGGACGATCAGAAAGGGCAGGGCGAACCGTCCCCCGATCGGGCGAACCGCCATGACCATCGCCAGAACCCAGAGGACGACGGCATAGCCGGCGACGACGCTGCGAGATAGCCCGCCCAGGTGAAGCCGACGCGCCGGCAGGGTCACCAGCAGGCCGATCAGCAGGGCGAGAGCAAGCAGCCATGGCGCGGGCATCGGCATGGCCCGAACTGTATCCGGACGCGGTCGAGGTCAGCGACTCATGTTTCGGTATCGGCGCACTCCGAGCGGCGCAAACACCGCGACGATCACCACGGCCCAGACCAGTGTGACCAGGACCGGGTTCTGTGATGGAAAGCTGTCGGTCGCGTACGGGTTCGGATTGCCCCACAGGTCGCGCAACGCGCCGGTCAGGGTGCTCGTCGGGTTCCACTCGGCGACCGGCTGAAGCCAGGACGGCAACGTTTCTACAGGCACGAATACGTTCGAGATGAAGGTGATCGGGAACAGGACCGTGAAGACCGCCTGCTGGGCGACCTCGACCGATGGTACCGAGAGGCCGAGATAGATCCCCAGCCAGGACATCGCGAAGGCAAAGACGAGGAGCAGGAGGAATCCCTCGATCAGCGCCGCAAAGCCGGTGTTGACGGTCCAGCCGACGGCGAGCCCCGACAGCATCAGCACGATGACGATCCCACCGTTGTAGATGACATCGGCGAACGAGCGGCCGGAGAGCACACCGGAGCGTGACATCGGAAGCGACCGGAAGCGGTCGATGATCCCCTTGGTCACGTCGTCGGCCATCCCGATCGACGTCGTACCCGCGGCGAACACGATGGTCTGGGCGAAGATCCCGGGCATCAGGTACTCGCGGTAGAACTTCGGGTCGGGTGGGTAGCCGGGCAGCGGGATGGCCCCGCCGAACACGAACGCGAACAGCAGGACGAACATGATCGACTGGAGGATCGCGAAGATCGCGAGCTCGGGGATGCGTGGGATGCGCTTGAGATTGCGCCAGCCGACGATCAGCCCATCGCGAACCGCCCCGGTCATGCTGCGACCTCTGGATCATCCTCGACCGAGGCATGCCCGGTCAGGGACAGGAACACGTCATCCAGGGTCGGGCGGCGCAGGGCGATGTCATCGATCTCGACACCCGCATCACCGAGATCGCGCACGATCCGGACGAGGGTCGCCGCGCCGCCGGTCGCCGGCACCGTCAGCTTGCGCGTGTGCTCATCGAGGGCCGCCTTTCCTGTCCCGTCGCGATCGAGGACGGCGCGCGCGCGTTCGATCTCGTCACGGTCGTGGACGACGACCTCGATCCGCTCTCCGCCGACCTGGGACTTGAGTTCATCGGCCGTGCCACGGGCGATGATCCGCCCGTGATCGACCACCGCGATGGTGTCGGCCAATTCGTCCGCTTCCTCGAGATACTGGGTGGTAAGCAGCAGCGTCGTGCCTTCGCGGACCAGCGTGCGGATGACATCCCACATCCCGAGGCGACTGCGCGGGTCGAGCCCCGTCGTCGGCTCATCGAGGAACAGCAGTCGCGGGCGGCCGATCAGGGCGCTTGCGAGGTCGAGGCGACGACGCATCCCGCCTGAGTAGGTCTTGACGATCCGATCTGCCGCGTCCGTCAGGTCGAACTGATCCAGGAGGTCGTCACCGCGTCGTCGGGATTCGCCGGACGGCAACTGGTACAGCCGCCCGAACATCCACAGGTTCTCGCGCCCAGTCAGGTTTTCGTCGACCGCTGCGTATTGGCCGGACAGCCCGATCACGCGGCGCAGTTGCTCCGCCTGGGTCGCCACGTCGAGGCCGGCGACCGTCGCGCGTCCGGCGGCGGCGCGTAACAGCGTCGCGAGGATGCGAACGGTGGTCGTCTTGCCTGCGCCGTTCGGTCCAAGCAGTCCAAGGACCGTGCCTTCCGCCACCGTGAGGTCGACGCCATCGAGCGCGCGCACCTCGCTCTTGCGCGACCGATAGACCTTGACCAGGCCCTCGGCCGAGATCGCTTCCGTCATACGCTCCCTCCGCTTCGATGAGCTGCCCGCCCCTCACGGCCCCGGACATGAGGGCGGAGTATACGTTCGCGTAGCCGCCAGTCCATCGTCATTCGTCGACACTTCGGCGGTACGTAGAACCGTCCCGACCGCGACCACAAGGTACGAGCGTCCTGTGCCGCGCATCGCGCGTCACGCGGTGTCCCGTGACCGGTACGCTGGTCATTCACCCGTTCAGGAGCCCCGGGACTTCATGTCTGCCCAGCCGCCAAGCCTCGACCGCCGGCCGACTCGTGCCGTCCCCGCGCGGGCGCGCGCCTGGACGGCGCGCTGGAGCCCGATCCTGCCACTGCTTTTCGCCGAGTTCGTGGTGTGGCTGGGGTTCGGCGGGCTGCTGCCTGTACTCCCCCTGTACTTCACCGAGCAGGGCATCGACCTGGCGACCCTCGGACTGGTCATCGCCGCGTGGCCGCTGGCTCGCCTTGTGAGCGAGCCGTTCTTCGGCTGGGTGGCAGACCGTACAGCGCGCGTCCCGTTGATGGTCGTCGGGCTCGTCGGTGCCGGGGTGTTCGCAGCGCTGCCGCTGTTCGTCACGGGCGCCGCCGCGTTCGTGGTGCTGCGCGCCCTGGCGGGGTTGTCGGCGGCCGTGTACGACCCGGCTGCGCGAGGCTTCATGACCGATGCGACGCCGCCGGCACGACGCGGTGAGGCGTTCGGGCTCTATGGGGCCGCCCAGATGGGTGGTCTCCTGCTGGGCCCGTCGCTGGGTGCCCTCGGAGCATCACTGTTCGGGGGGATCGGGTTCGTGTTCGTGTTCAGCGGGATCACCTCGATCGTCGCTGCGCTCGGGGTCGCGGCGTGGACCCACGAGGAGCGCTGGGAGCGTCACCCGCACGCCACGCCGGTGACGGACCAGACAGAGTTCCCACCCGATTCACCGAGCGTCGAGGAACGCTGGGCGCGCGACCTCGTGGGGGAGGCGTCACAGGAGTCCGCAGAGTCCCGTGAGTCGGACGGCGGTCCCGGATCGGCCAGCGGTGGAGATCCGAACCGCACCGGCCCGGACCGAACGATGAAGCTCCTCAATCGGGGCCTCCTGGCGGCGATCGTGATCAACGCCGGCGGTGCATTCGGCGGCGGGACATACGAGGTGATCTGGAGCCTGTTCCTCGAGGGGCTGGGAGCCGACCTGACCCTGATCGGGATCACCTTCGCGATGTTCGGGCTGCCGGTCCTCCTCTTCTCACCGATCGCGGGTCGTGTCGTGGACCGGCGCGGACCGTTCGCCTTCATCGTGCTCGGCACCGTCCTGCCGGCTGTTACGGGCATCCTGTACACGCGGCTGACCGACCCGGTCCTGGCCGTGCCGTTGATCCTCGTCGAGGCGACCGGGTTCGCTCTGCTCAGCCCGGCTCTCTACTCGGTGGTCGCGGCGAACTCGCCGCCGGAGCGGTCGTCGACCGCCCAGGGGCTGTTCGGTGCCGCCGGCACGCTCGGTTTCATCGCCGCATCGCTGCTTGCCGGCACGCTCGCCGCGATGGACATCCTCTACCCGTTCTACCTGTTCAGCACGGTCCTGATCGTCTGCCTGCTCATCGGTCTGGCGATCGGCGGGCCGGTCCTGCGACGACGACCGGGGGCAGTCCATTCATTTGACCAAGGAGCAGCTGAACCCTAGAATGCGAGGTCGCGGGGTGGAGCAGCGGCAGCTCGTCGGGCTCATAACCCGAAGGTCAAGGGTTCGAATCCCTTCCCCGCAACCAATCCGACCCAACTCGACCCGTCCACCCGGACGGGTCGGTCTCGTTTTCCCTGGACGTCAGTTGTGGATGCGGTGGGACACGGCGTCCTGGATGGCTGCGAGTGCGGGCATCGGGTCGCGCCACCAGAAGAGCGCTCGGTCGCCGATGATCCATGAGCGCAAGATCGAGCCGTCGCCGCGCCGTCCTTGCGCCCAGGCATGGGCGATGGACGAGGCGTCCTGCAATTCATAGTGCCCGTACCGTCCGATCTGATACGACCTGACTGCCGGGATCGCGATGCCCTGCGCGTCGAGATACGCCATCAAGGGGAGATCGATACCGGCTCGAGCGATGTGGGCGATCATCCAGAACGGGCGCGCGTTGACCTCGATGATGTTCCAGCGTCCATCGCGTGGATCGAGCTTGAACTCGATGTTGAAGATGCCCCGGTAGCCGACCGACCGGAACATCGTCCGGATGGGATCGAGTACGGCGTCGACCGTTGAGAGCGGGATCGTCACGTCCGCACAGGTGTTCGCAAGCCTTGGTGGGTACATCCGCAGCCGTCGACGAGCGAGGATGCCGGGGATCGTCCCATCCGCAGTCACGAACCCGTCGATGTTGAAGTGTTGGGTCGCCGGTCCAGGGATCCATTCCTGGAACATGAAATCGATGCCGCTCTCTGTCGCCGCGCGTACGTGATCACTCGCTTCGGCACGCGACGAGACGAAGGCACCCTTGGTACCGAAGCGGCGGTTGTGACGCTGTGAGTCGGTCGGCTTCAGGAAGCCGTGTCGAAGTTCCTCGTCCGTGAGGGCATCGAGATCGGATGGCTCGTGGATGGCAAGCGACCGGGGATGCGCGATCCCCAGGCGCCCCACGAGTGCTCCGAAGCGTGCCTTGTCCGTGAACTGCGCGATGACGTCGGCGGACGGCACGCTGGCCGGGAACCGTTCGCGCAGGTCAGGCGGGAGGCCGGCCACGGCGAGCGCCCATTGATCGCTGCACGGGATGAGGACGGCGCGCGGGATATCGAGCGAACGCAGGAAGTCGGCGAGGGCCTCCGGATCACGAGACTCGGGGAGTCTGGGTGTCGTCGGCCGGTACCAGCGTGAGCGGGTGATGATGCTGGTGGTGTCATCCACCACGAAGCACCGGACGCCGTGGCCGGCCAGGATGCGGAGGACCCCCAGCGCTGCGAGGTGCGAGCCGAAGATGAGGACCGGTGTTTCGGTCGGAAGACGCGCGGACATGACCAGACTCTACTTGATGGCGAGCGGGTTCACTGGTGAGCCGACCCCGCCTGTGATCGGCAGTGGTGCGGCCGAGACCATGAACTCGTAGCGTCCGTCGTCGGCGCAGTCGTCCGCAAGGGCCTCCAGGTCCAGGATCTCGCCGATGAGCATCCCGGCATGCACGATCAGGATGATGTGGAGTGGCTGGAAGACGTCCTCCGTCTCGTTGGGCAGGACCTCCATCCCCCACGTATCGGTGGCGACGGCGGCGACCTCGCGATCGACCAGCCAGGGAGCGGCATCGAGGGCCAGTCCGGGCGCGGCTCCGGCGGCGTACGAACCCCACGACCCGGCCGCTCGGCACGACGCGATCTGGCCGGTCCGGACGAGAAGGATGTCGCCTCGACCGACCGTCACGCTCTGTGCGGCCGCACACGCCTCGAGGTCGGCGGCATGGATCCCCTCTCCGGGGTCCAGCCACGGACGTCCCTTCCAGCGCGGGATGTCAAGCAGCACCCCGCGTCCGACCACTCGATCACGGGCAACCGCGATGTCGCTGCGGGTCGCACCGCGACTGCCGACGGTGGTCGCGTCGTAGCCGTTGTAGATGTGGCCGTCGAAGATGATGTGTGACAGGGCGTCCCACTGCGTGCCCGATTGGAGCGGCAGGATCAGGATGTCGTCGGCGCCACGGATGTACCGGTCGCGACCGCCGTAGAAGTCACGGACGACGGTGCCCGTGGCCGCGGCGTTCCCATCCCGGATCATCAGGTGGATCGGGTTGAACCGCCCGAAGCCACCGGTCTGCGGGCCGTTCTCATCGACCGGGATGGCCAGCGAGAACGCGCGCCCGCTGCGCACCAGACCGGCCGCTGCGACGACGTCTTCCGGTCGGATGTGGTTGAGCGTCCCGAGCTCGTCGTCGTCGCCCCAGCGACCCCAGTTCGAGCACCGCTCGGCCAGGGCACGGACTGTATCGATGTCGGGCTGCTCGGGGATCTCGACTTGGCGAACCGCGATGCTCACAGTTCGCGGATCCGCACGCGGTCGTAGCGGGTCACAGGCGCCATCGCATCGCGGTCGATGACCGCATCGATGATCGTCGGCAAGCGCCGCTCCAGCCCTACCGCGAGGGCACTGCGGAATTCATCGGCGTTGGTGACCCGGAAGCCATTGGCCCCGAAGGCACGCGCGATCGCCCCGTAGTCGACATCGTGGAACGAGTTGACCTCTGCCACGACCTTGCCGTACAGGAGGTTCTGGACATGCTCCTCGAACGCGAGCGTTTGGTTGTTGAGGATGACCACGATGACCGGCAACTCCATCCGGATGGCGGTCTCGATGTCGCCGATGTGGTAACCGAACCCGCCGTCGCCGGTGACGCAAACGACCTGGTGGCCTGGTGCCGCGAGTTGGGCGCCCAGCGACGCCGGGAATGCCCAGCCGAGTGATCCGTCGGCGCGCACGAAGTTGCGGCCTGCCCGACGTGATTCGATGAGCGCCCCAGCCCAGGCCGACGAGTAGCCGGTGTCGGCGACCAGGACGGCGTCCTCGGCCAGCATCTCGTTCATCGCCTCGATGATCGATTCCGGCCGCATCGCGCCGCCGTCGAGCCCGTCGTGCTCGGCCAGCGATGAACGTACCTCGCGCCACGCCGTTCGCTCGGTGGCAAGGTGCGCCGCGTTGAGGACTGACGCCTCGGACGGCCTGACACCAAGGCGATCGGCAGCGTTGACGAGGGCCTCGAGGAACGCGCGGGCGTCGGCTACAAGCCCGATCTCGGTCGGGAAGTTGAGGCCCAGTACGTCGGGCGAGATGTCGACATGGATGAGTCGGGTGTCGGTGCCGATCAGCCGATAGGAGTCGGTGACCATGCCGGCCACCGATGTGCCGATGGCGAGGATCAGATCCGCCTCGCGCATGGCCGTGTTGGCGTACTTGCGTGAGTACCGACCGACGCTCCCTATGGCGAGACGATGGGTCTCGGCGATGCTGCCCTTGCCGGAATTGCTTGTCGCCACGGGGATGGACAGCCGCTCGGCTGCCTGCCTGAGGGCCTCATGGGCTCCGGAGTGATGGATACCGTTGCCGACCACGATGAGCGGACGATCCGCCGCGACCAGCGCACGCACGATCGCTTCGGCTTCGGACGCGCTCGGCGCTGGTCGAGCAAGCGGTGTCTCAAGGACTGACTCCGCGGCACGCGGTGGTCGGTAGTCGGTGATATCCGCCTCGAAGATGTCGTTCGGGACGCCGACGTAGACGGGTCCCGGGGCACCACTGACCGCCTGCCTGGCAGCCTCGCGGATAAGCCGCGGCGTGTGGCTCGGCAGCGATGCCTCGGCGCCCCACTTGGTGACCGACGCAAAGAGCGGTGGCTGATCCAGCTCCTGATACTCACGGCGGAAGCGCTCTGTCCGCCGCATCGTCGAGGTCAGGGCAACGACCGGACTCCCGGACCAGTACGGCTCCGCAAGCGCACCAGCGACGTTCGCCGCGCCGGGGCCATATGCGCCATACACGAAGGTCGGCCGACCACGGAGGCGGGCGTAGGCATCGGCCATGTAGACAGCGGACGCCTCGCTGCGCGCGAGCACATGCCGGATCCCGAGCTCCTCGAGGGCGATCCACAACCGGTTGTCGCGTCCGGTCATCAGGAACAGGTGCTCCACGCCCAGGGCAGCCAACTCGTGCGCGACCGCTGCGGCAGTGGTCATCGGCAGGTCCGGTGCCGGATCCTGGACGACGACGGTCGGCTGGGCTGAGACGGGCACCGTCGTTTCGGCTTCTTGAGTGCGCAGTGTCACAAGGACCCCCCGATTCCGTGCTGGCAAGGATGAAGGGATGAACGGCCAGCGAGCGGACCCCTATCTCAACGGCTCGGGACCCACCCTGTCAATGGTCCTGCCCGGGCGAGCCGGAGGTACCGGTGCGTGACCGCAACGCCAGCACCAACATGGGGTCCCATCGCCGGTCTGACCACCCATCCGCTAGTCGATACCGCGGTACTCTGTCGCAGCTCGCACACAGGGGGGAGGATGCATGTCAGTCGATATCGGGCGCGACCGTTACGAGGTCATCGAGGGGTTCTTCCAGCGACCAAAGGGTTGGACGTTCATCGAGGTCGCTGATGTCGATGTGGATGCCGACGACAACGTGTACGTCCTCAACCGCGGCAGTCATCCCGTGATGATCTTCGACCGTGAGGGTCGCTTCCTTGACGCCTGGGGCGAGTTCAGCCGCCACTACTTCACCTTCCCGCACGGCCTGAGCGTCGGGATCGACGGACACGTCTACACCGCAGACAGCCGCGACCACACCATCCGCAAGTGGACACTTGACGGCAAGCCGCTGCTCACCTTGGGGACCGTCAACATCCCCGCCACTCTGGACGGCGGGAAGCCATTCCATAGGCCCAGCCATGCGACCGTCGCACGGAACGGCGACATCTACGCCGCCGATGGGCACGGCAACGCGATGATCCATTGCTTCTCTCCGGACGGGACCCTGAAGTTCTCGTGGGGATCACGCGGCAGTGGACCCGGCCAGTTCGACACCGTCCACAGTGTGTTCATCGATCACGACGACGACACCATCTATGCCGCCGATCGCTACAACGACCGGGTCCAGCGCTTCGATCTCGCCGGAACGTATCTCGGGGAATGGGGCGGCTTCGATTGGCCCCAGAGCGTGCGCAAGGGTCCTGACGGGACGTTCCACGTCGCCGAACTGAACCACCGCATCACGATCGTCGATGGGGTCGGCGCCGTCCTCGCCCGCTGGGGTGGTGGCGTCGACGTCGATCCGGCCGATGGCCGCGTCCCGCATGATCCGGGGCCGGGTCTCTTCGGAGCCCCGCACGGCATCGCCGTCGATTCGCAGGGCGCCTTCTATGTCGCCGACGTCTCGGAGTCGTGGAAGGGCCTCGATCGCGGGAGTCGCGCGATCCAGAAGTTCGTGCCGAAGTGATCGGCGTCGTCACGCTGCCGTCGTCAGGTGATCGGCTCGAACCTCGCCTGGAAGAAGCGCAGGTACTTGGGCTCGTAGACCATCCGTAGTCCGGCTGCCTCAGTGCGCATCGCGTAGCACGCCTTGACCGACTCGGCGACGACGTCCATGTGAGCCTGCGTGTAGACCCGACGCGGGATGGTCAGGCGCGTGAGCTCAAGCCTGGGACGCTTGTGGTCGCCGGTGTCGGGGTCACGCCCGGCAGACACGATGCCGCGCTCCATGGAGCGGATCCCTGAGTCGAGATACAACTCGGCAGCCAGGGTCTGCGCCGGGAATCGATCCTGGTCCAAGTGCTCGTAGAAGCGGCGAGCGTCCAGGAAGATGGCGTGGCCGCCGACCGGCTGCACGATCGGGATGCCCCATTCCGTGAGCAGCTCGCCGAGGTACCTGACCTGGCCGACGCGACTGCGGACGTGGGCGTCCTGGACGGACTCCTCGATGCCGATGGCGAGGGCCTCCATGTCGCGCCCGGCCATCCCACCGTAGGTGTGCAGGCCCTCGTAGACGACGACCAGGTTGCGCAACTCCTCGAACGTGTCCCAGTCGTTGACCGCGAGCCAGCCGCCGATGTTGACGAGGTTGTCCTTCTTGGCGCTCATCCAGGCGCCATCGGTATGCGAGCAGAACTCGAGCAGGATCTCGGCGATGGAGCGATCGGCATAGCCCGCCTCGCGCTCCTGGATGAACAGGGCGTTCTCGACCATCCTTGTCGCATCGAGCATGACCTTGATGCCGCGCGTCTCGCACCATGCGTGGACGTCTCTGATGTTGGCCATCGAGACGGGCTGGCCGCCGGCCATGTTGACCGTCCCGGCGACCGAAACATACGGCACGCGCTCAGCACCGACCTCGGCTACCAGCTGCTCGAGCTTGGCCAGGTCGATGTTGCCCTTGAACGGGTGGAGGGCCGACGGATCGTGGGCCTCGTCGATGATCACGTCGTGGAAGGTCGCCCCGGCGAGCTCCTGGTGAAGTCGTGTCGTCGTGAAGTACATGTTGCCGGGGATGTGGTCCCCGGGTTTGATCAGGGTTCGGCTGATGAGGTGCTCGGCGCCGCGGCCCTGGTGGGTCGGGACGAGATAGCGATAGCCGTAGTAGCGCCCGACCGCTGCCTCGAGGTGGTAGTAGTTGCGGCTCCCGGCGTACGCCTCGTCGCCGAGCATCAGCCCCGCCCACTGGCGATCGCTCATCGCCGATGTGCCCGAGTCGGTCAGCAGGTCGATGTAAACGTCGTCGCTGTGCAGCAGGAACGTGTTGTAGCCGGCCTCGTCGAGTGCGGTCTGGCGCTGCTCGCGCGTGGTGACCCGGAGCGGCTCGACCATCTTGATCTTCCACGGCTCGGCCCAGCTGCGGCGGCCGTGCTGTTCGCCCATCGTGTGCAGCGGCTCGTGCATCGTCTCAGGCGCCATCGTTTCTCCTCTCGGCGCGGGTGGGGTCCCCCGTCATCGGCGCCCATTGTCATCCCGCGACGGACTCGGCGTGGCGGGGACTCCGCGGTGTTG
>CAYNGM010000032.1:0-12509 GCA_964396565.1 uncultured Anaerolineaceae bacterium
CCATGCGGCGTGCGGCGCCGACCTTGCCATGCGGCGCCGACCTTGCCATGCGGCGTGCGGCGCCGACCTTGCCATGCGGCGCCGACCTTGCCATGCGGCGTGCGGCGCCGACCTTGCCATGCGGCGCCGACCTTGCCATGCGGCGCCGACCTTGCCATCAGGACCGCCGCGTGTGATGGCGAGCGGGCCCGGCGCGGATCGTCTGGCACAGAGCTCGGACGCCTGCGTAACCACGCACGCGGTTGCCCGGTCGGCGTATCGTCGGGTAGCCTTGGGCAAACCACCGGAACGAGGACGACGACCGCGTGCTGCTACCCCTGCTCGGGCTCCTCGTGGGCGTCCTGGCGGGGCTCGTCCTCAACATCAACGTCGGGTTCGAGCTCAGTCGCTATTCGGCCGTAGCTATCCTGGCGGCCCTCGACTCCGTCCTTGGTGCCGTCCGCGCAGAACTCGACGGGGTCTACGACAATCGCATCTTCATCAGTGGCTTCCTGGTCAATGCGATCATCGCGGTCCTGCTGACCTTCATCGGGGATCGCCTGGGACTCGACCTGTACCTCGTCGCGCTCATAACCTTCGGTCTGCGGATCTTCGATAACGTGGCACTCATCAGACGCCACTTCCTGTAACCGACCACCCCGGCCCCAGCCGGAGCCCACACGAACGGAGACGGACGACACGGTGGAACGAGAAGCGGTCCTCGTCGGCATCGACGTCGGCACGAGCAAGGTCTGCGCGCTGATCGGCGAGGTGAGCCGCGATGGACGCCTGACCATCATGGGCCACGGGACCGTCCCGGCATCCGGGCTCAAGAAGGGTGTGGTCATCAACATCGACCAGACCGTCCACTCGATCGCCGAGGCGGTCGAGAAGGCGGAGCGCCTGTCTGGCTGGAAGATCGACCGTGCCTTCGTGGGTGTCGGCGGCCAGCATGTCGAGAGCCTCAACTCACCGGGCCAGGTCGCGGTCACCGGTCATCACCGCGAGGTCAGTCGTGAGGACGTCAACCGGGCGATCGAGGTCGCCCGTGCGGTGCCCATCCCGTCAAACCGCGAAGTCCTCCATGTCGAACGTCGCGGCTTCTCGGTCGATGGCCAGGAGGGGGTCAAGGACCCGCTCGGGATGAGCGCCCTGCGCCTCGAGGTCGAGACCCACATCGTGACCGCCTCGGCCACCGCCATCCAGAACCTGTCCAAGTGCGTCGCCGCAGCCGGCGTCAAGATCGATGAGCTGGTGGTCAACTCGCTCGCCTCGGCGGAGGCCGTGCTCAACGAGACCGAGAAGGACCTCGGCGTGGCCGTCGCCGACATCGGTGCCGGGACCATCGACCTCGCGCTCTTCCAGGAGGGCTCACCCTTCCACACGCGGGTCCTGCCGGTCGGTGGCAGCAACGTCACCAACGACGTCGCCATCGGTATCAAGACATCGCTGGCCGTCGCCGAGGAGCTCAAGATCCGCCACGGCTCGTGTGACCTGCGCACGGTCGCCGACGACGAGGAGATCAGCGTCAGCGTCCTCGGCGAGGAGGCCGGCCGGACGGTCGGACGGCTGGAGGTCTGCCAGATCATCGAGGCGCGGATGCGCGAGACCTTCGAGCTGATGCGCAACGAGATGCGCGCGGCCGGGGTCGGGATGCTCCCCGCCGGGGTGATCCTGACCGGCGGCGCCGCGCAGCTGTCGGGGATCGCGGAGCTCGGCCGGGAGGTCCTCGAGATGCCGGTCCGGGTCGCGGCGCCCGCCAACATCGGTGGCCTCGTCGACACCATCACGAGTCCTGGCTACAGCACTGCGGTCGGGCTGCTCCAGTGGGGCTCCATCGCACTGGCCGGCGGTGAGCCGCTGCGCTACGAGTCCGCCCCGGCCGGCGGCGGGATCGGCCGGTTGCGCGACGCGCTCCGGAGCATCTTCCCGTAGAGACCCGCGAACTCAGCGTCCGGACCGGTTCGGCCCGAGGTCTCGCCGACCTGACCGCCGCCTGTGCGGCGTTCCTCGAAGACATCGGCGCGGACGACGGCCTGCTGTCGGTCTTCGTCCCACATGCGACCGCAGGCCTCGTCGTGGTCGAGATCGGCGCTGGTTCGGACGACGACCTGCTCGACGCGCTCGATCGATTGCTTCCTCGCGAGGAGCGGCTGTACCGGCATCGCCATGGCTCGCCGGGCCACGGCGCCGACCACGTCGTGCCACTGTTCACCCCGCCGTCGCTGACGGTACCCGTCCTCGAGGGTCGACTGGCGCTCGGCACCTGGCAGTCGATCTGCCTGCTCGACCCCAACGCCGACAACGCCACGAGGATGGTCCGCCTGAGCTTCCTTCCCGGCTAGCGTGGCGGCGACCCGCGGCTGGGTTCCCTTGAGTCCGGTGGGGTTCCCTTGAGTCCGGTGGGGTCTCCTGAGTCCGGTGCCCGAAGGCAACGGGCGTTCGCGGGTGGCAGCGCAGCTCACCGACAACCGATGTCCATTCGCGGCGGGTCGGCGCTATACTCCCGGGACCCCAGCCGACCCGGGTCGGGCAGGATGCCGCCGGGTTCGCCAAGCGTCACCGCCAGCACCGCTACCAGATACGTCACGACCGACCACCGGTCCCCGGAGGAAAGCCAGATGCCGCTGCGTTCCGATTCCGAGAACTTCGCGCTGATCCGCGTCATCGGTGTCGGCGGTGGCGGGTCGAACGCCGTCAACCGGATGATCCGGGCCGAGATGATGGGCGTGGAGTTCATCGCCTGCAACACGGATGCCCAGGCTCTCCTCCAGTCGGACGCTCCGCACAAGATCCGCATCGGCGACAAGGTCACGCGCGGCCTCGGGGCTGGTGGCGACTCGAGCATCGGGCAGCGCTCCGCCGAGGAGGACTCGGAGAAGGTCGCCTCGGCGCTCTCCGACTCGGACATGGTCTTCATCACGGCCGGTCTCGGCGGCGGGACGGGATCAGGCGCCGCACCGGTCATCGCCCAGATCGCCAAGGAGTCGGGTGCTCTGACCATCGGCGTGGTCACCAAGCCGTTTTCGTTCGAGGGCAATCGACGCAAGCTCGTCGCCGAGAAGGCGGCCGAGGAGCTCAAGGCTCAGGTCGATACCCTGATCACGATCCCCAATGACCGGCTCAAGGATGTCGTCCAGAAGAACACCAGCATCCTCGACGCGTTCCGGGTCGTCGACGACGTCCTGCGCCAGGGCGTCCAGGGCATCAGCGACATCATCACCATGCCGGGACTGATCAACCTCGACTTCGCCGATGTGCGCGCGATCATGAAGGACGCTGGCTCCGCGCTGATGGGCATCGGTCACGCCACGGGTGAGAACCGCGCGGTCGAAGCGGCGCGCCAGGCGATCGCCAGCCCGCTGCTCGAGGTCGACATCGCTGGCGCCCAGGGGATCCTGTTCAACATCACTGGATCCTCGAACCTGAGCCTGTACGAGGTCACCGAGGCCGCCGAGGAGATCCGTGCCGCAGCCGATCCCGAGGCCAACATCATCTTCGGCACGAGCTTCAACGAGCGACTCGGCGACGAGGTCATGATCACGGTGATCGCCACCGGGTTCGACGGTGGTCGCCGATCCCGGACGTCCGCCCGCGAGGCCACCGGTGTGATGGACACGAGCGCCTCGGGTCGGGCGTCGCACGAGCGTGACTTCCTCGAGGAGCTCCAGCGCCAGCGTGAGCAGGCCAACAGCCCGTTCACCTCGCCACTCCACGATGACGACGTCGCCGCCGTGGTTGCCGTCCCGCGTGTCGAGCGCACCGTTGGTGAGCCCGCCGCGGCCAAGAGCCGCCCGACCTACGACGCGGACGACCTCGAGATCCCGAGCTTCCTGCGCCGGGGCAAGTGATCGCGGCCGGCCGGTAGCCGGCCGACCGACCCTGATGGACGAGACCGCGGCGTTCGCGGCCGCGCGCCGCCGGGTCCTTGACCGGATCGCCGAGGCCTGCGCGCGAGCGGGACGTGACGTGGGATCGGTCACGCTCGTTGCGGTCTCCAAGACCGTTCCTGCCGATCGACTCAGGTCGGCCGTTGCGGCCGGTCTGACGGTCCTCGGCGAGAACAGGGTCCAGGAGGCCGAGAACAAGTTCCACGAGGTGCCCGGGGCGACGTGGCATCTCGTCGGCTCACTCCAGTCCAACAAGGTTCGGCGCGCTCTTGAGCTATTCGACGTCGTCGAGACCGTCGACTCGGTCGACCTGGCCCGGCGACTCGATCGGCTGGCCGCCGAGATCCGGCCCGATCGGCGCGTCCCGGTTCTGCTCCAAGTCAACGTGGACGTCGACCCGGCCAAGCACGGGTTCCAGCCAGCCGCCGTCGGACCGGCCCTCGACGAGCTGCTGTCGCTGCCCGCGATCGACATCCGTGGATTGATGACCGTCGGCCGTCTGTCGGCCGACCGGGCTGTTACCCGTGAAACATTCCGTGGGTTGCGACTGCTCGGAGAGTCGCTTCGAGCGCGCTGGCCGACGCTCGGACCGGATCTGTCGATGGGCATGACGGACGACTTCGAGACGGCGATCGAGGAAGGGGCCACGATCGTCCGAGTGGGCAGGGCGCTCTTCGGGGCCAGACCGCACCCGTGACGCCCTGGGGCCTCCAGCCCCGGGTTCGTCCCCGCCACACCTCGCTGCTAGACTCCCGCAGTGGGCGGCGCTTTTTCTCGCGACCTTCGTGCAATTCCTCCTCATGGCGCTGTGGCTGCTGGTGCTTGGCCGGATGCTGGTGTCATGGGTCGATCCAGCCGGACGCAATCAAGTCTCCGGGTTCCTGATCTCCGCGACGGAGCCGATCCTCGCCCCCATCCGGAGGATGCTGCCCCAGACCGGGATGATCGATTGGTCGGGGTTCATCGTCCTGATCGTCATCGGGTTCCTGATGCGCTCCCTGTGATGTCCGGTGCCACCGTCGAGACGCGGTTCGCCGTGCGCCTGACGCCGCGCGCCTCGCTCGAGCGGGTCGACGGCATCGTCGATGGCGTGCTCCACGTCCGCGTCCGGCCGCCGGCCGTGGACGGCGCCGCGAATGCGGCCCTGGTGCGCCTGATCGCCCGTGAGCTCGATGTCCCCCCGGGCACGGTCCGCATCGCGGTCGGCGGGTCAAGTCGCCAGAAGCAGATCGCGATCGATGATCTCGAACCAGCGGTCGTTCGTTCCCGCTGGCCGGGCATCCGGTGTGAGACGAGGGGAGTCCGTCGGGTATCATCGGCTGGCCGTCCTGCTGACGGCACGGGCCGCAGCCGGCCCGGATCGGGCGATTAGCTCAGTTGGTCAGAGCGTACGGTTCACATCCGTAAGGTCACTGGTTCGAGCCCAGTATCGCCCACCAGTTCTCATGGACTCCTCAGCATGTCCGGCGATGATCGGCATCGTGACCTGTCCGTCAGATGGAGTCCTGCATGCGTGACGATGACGTCGCTGGTCTCGACCGACGCGACCCGGCGCGCCCGACCTTCCTTGGTCGTCGGCTCGCCCAACCTGACGAACCGGTCTTCGATCAGGGCCTGACGTTCGACGTCTCGACGCTGCTCGACCGACGCCGTGTGCTGATGGGGATGGGGATGGCCGGGATCGGCGCCGTGCTAGCCGCATGCACGCCCGGAGCCGTGACCTCGTCGATCGGTCCGAGCGCCACCGCCGGCCCGACGACCGGGGTCTCGCTCTCGGCGTCGCCATCGCCGGATGTTGAGGGGTGTGCCCTCATCCCGGGCGAGACGGCCGGGCCGTTCCCGGGCGATGGCTCCAACGGTCCCGACGTGCTCTCCAAGAGCGGGGTCATCCGAAGCGATATCCGCTCGAGCTTCGGCACGTCGACGACCGCAGCACCGGGCGTCCCGCTGACGATCCGCTTCGAACTGGTCGATCTCGCCGATGGCTGCGTCCCGTATGCCGGGGCGGCCGTCGATGCCTGGCACTGTGATCGCGACGGCGGGTACTCGATGTACTCGCCCGGCATCGAGCACGAGAACTACCTCCGTGGCGTCCAGGCTGCCGACGATGATGGGGCGGTGACGTTCCTCTCGACCTTCCCCGGCTGCTATCCGGGGCGTTGGCCGCATGTCCACTTCGAGGTCTACCCGACCCTCGATCTCGCGTCCGACGCGTCGGACGCGGTGGCGACGTCGCAGCTTGCCTTTCCGGCCGACGTCTGTGCGGCGGTGTACGCCACGCCCGGCTACGAGTCGAGCCTGCACAACCTCGCGGGCGTCCGTCTCGAGACCGATGGCGTGTTTGGCGATGACGGAGGCGTTCGCCAACTCGGGTCGGTTAGGGGATCGATCGACGACGGCCTGACGATCACGCTCACCGTTCCCATCGACCTGGCCTGAACGGCCACCGTCGGGCGGGGTATCGTCGGTCGTACGCACGCCGGCTGCCGACCGCGGGTCCGAGTCGAACGGCATGCCGCCCGGAGTCGCCTGACCATGACCGAGACCGCCGACGTCATCATCATCGGGGCTGGCGTCCAGGGCGCCAGCCTCGCCTTCCACCTTGCCGAGCGGGGGGCAGACGTCGTGGTCCTCGAGCGCGAGTCGATCGCATCGGGTGCCACCGGGCGCTCGTCGGGGTTCGTCCGGATGCACTACGACCTGCGCTCGGACGCCGAGCTCGCCTGGGCGTCATTCCCCTACTTCGAGGACTGGGCGGGCAGGGTCGGCTCCGGTGACTGCGGCTTCGTGCGTACCGGCTTCCTGCACATCGTGGCCGCAGATCATGCCGAGGCTCTGCGGGCAAACGTCGAGACGCACCAGAAGCTCGGGATCGACACCGGCGTGGTCGACGCGAGGACCGTCGCCGACCTCGTCCCGGGGATCGTGACCGACGACGTGACGGTCGCGGCGTACGAGCCGCGCTCTGGCTATGCCGACCCGTCGAGCACGACGGCCGGCTTCCTCGCCGCGGCCCGCGAGCGCGGGGCGCGCTTCGTCCAGCATCGGCGTGCGATCGCTGTCCGTGAGGAGTCGGGACGGATCAGCGGGGTCGAGGCAGAGACCGGCGGATATGCGGCGCCGGTCGTGGTCGATGTCGCCGGCGCATGGGCAGCCGAGATCGCCGCATCGGTCGGCTTGGAGGTACCGGTCCAGGCCTGGCGGCACGACACCGCCTTCTTCAGCCTGCCCGACGGACACGGTCCGGGTTTCCCGGTCGTCATCGATGACCCCAACGGGATCTACTTCCGTCCCGAGGGTCGGGGACTCATGCTCGTCGGCCTCGAGGACGGCAACGTCGTCGGCGGGTCACCGGATCGACCACTGACCGTTCGAGGCGCAAGCGTGGAGGAGATGGCCGAACGTGTCTGCCGCCGCGTCCCATGGATGGCTGGCGGGCGGTTCCAGACCGCACACGGCGGTCAGGACGGGATCACGCCTGACCAGCGCGCCATCATCGGGCCGGCGGGACCCGACGGCTTCTTCCTTGCCTGCGGGTTCTCGGGGACGGGCTTCAAGACGGCCCCGGCGATCGGCCGCAGCCTGGCCGAGTGGATCATCGACGGCTCGCCATCCACCGTCGACCTGCGTCCCTACGCGCTCGAGCGGTTCGCCGCGGGACGTCCGCTGACCGGCGAGCATCCGTACGGCGCGCTCTGGCGCTGACGAGCCGGGTGAGCGGGCCGACCGTCGGCCGACACGGCGAAGCCCCCGGGGAGGAGGATCCGGGGGCTTCGAGCCCGAAGTGATGGCAATCGCTTGCCGTCCCGTCTGACGCACGCCGTACCGCGGACGTGACGGACGCTCCGCGACCCGACCCGCCCCGCCCCGCCCGGAACACTCCGACCGGTCGGGTCGATCAGTCCTCGTGGGCGAGCCGCCGGAGGACGGCCGGCAGGATGCCGCCCTGGCGGTAGTAGTCCACCTCGATCGGGCCATCCAGTCGGGCGATCGCCTCGAACCTGACGGTCGAGCCGTCGCCGCCTGCCTCGGGATCGCGTGTCGCCTCGATCGTCACGGACTGGCGTGGCGTCAGGCCGTCGGCCAGACCGCGCACGTCGTATCGTTCGCGCCCGGTCAGGCCCAGCGACGACGCTGTGTCCCCTGGCTTGAACTGGAGCGGCAGGACACCCATGCCCACGAGGTTGGAGCGATGGATCCGCTCGTACGACTCGGCCAGAACGGCCCGCACACCGAGGAGCATCGTCCCCTTGGCTGCCCAGTCGCGCGACGACCCGGAGCCGTATTCCTTGCCGGCCACGATCAGCAGCGGTGTCTTCGTCCGCTTGTAGCGCATCGCCGCATCGAAGATGAACGTCTGCTCGCCATCGGGCAGGTGGACCGTGTACGGACCCTCGACCCCCGGCACGAGCGCGTTGCGCAGCCTGATGTTGCCGAAGGTCCCGCGCATCATCACGTCGTGGTGACCGCGACGAGCCCCGTATGAGTTGAACTCGAGCGGCTCCACGTTGCGCTCCTGGAGCCACTCACCGGCCGGTGACCAGGGGGCGATGGCACCAGCGGGCGAGATGTGGTCGGTCGTGACCGAGTCGCCGAGCAGCGCAAGGACACGGGCCCCGACGAGGTCGGTCACCGGCACGGAGGCAAAGCCAAGACCCTCGAAGAAGGGCGGCTTGGCGATGTAGGTCGAGCGTGGATCCCAGTCGTAGCGGTCGCCGGACGGGATCGGGAGCGCTCGCCAGCGTTCGTCGCCCTCGAACACCACGGCGTAGGTCCTCCGGAAGAGCTCCGGATCGATCGAACTCCCGATGACCGAGCGGATCTCGTCCGGCGACGGCCAGATGTCGTGGAGGTACACGGGCGTACCGTCGGTCGCCGTCCCCAGCGGCTCGCTGGACAGGTCGATATCGATGCGCCCGGCCAGGGCGAAGGCGACGACCAGCGGTGGCGAGGCCAGATAGCTGGCTCTGGCCAGCGGATGGATGCGGCCCTCGAAGTTGCGGTTGCCCGAGAGCACGGCCGCGACGACCAGGTCGTGGGTCTCGATGGCCTCGGCGATCGGCGCATCCAGCGGACCGGAATTGCCGATACAGGTGGTGCAACCGTAGCCGGCCAGGGCGAAGCCGAGCGTCTCTAGCGGGGCCATGAGCCCGGCTGCCTCAAGGTAGCCGGTGACCGCCCTGGAACCCGGTGCCAGCGAGGTCTTGACGGTCGGACTGACGCTCAGGCCGCGGGCCACCGCGTTTCGGGCGAGCAGTCCGGCACCGACCATGACCGTCGGGTTCGAGGTGTTGGTGCACGACGTGATGGCCGCGATCGCCACCGAGCCATGCCTGACGACTGCGCTGTGGCCGTCCACGGTGATGGCGACCGCTCCGTTGTCGGTCGCGGCGGTCACCCCGCCCTCGCCGGTGAGCCTGGCTGCGTCCGGTGAGCCGACCGTGGCCGGGAAGGCGGTGTGGAAGTTGGCCGGCAGACCCGGCAGCGTCACCCGGTCCTGGGGTCGGCGCGGACCGGCGACCGATGGTTCGATCGACGACAGGTCGAGCGTCAGCAGCTCGTCGAACGTCGGCCCATCACCGGGTTCCCGCCACAGACCCTGGGTCTTGGCGTAGCGCTCGACCAGCGCGATCCGCTCTGCAGAGCGACCGGTCAGGCGCAGGTAGTCGAGGGTCTCGGAGTCGATCGGGAACAGCGTGCAGGTGGCCCCGAACTCCGGGCTCATGTTGCTGATGGTCGCCCGGTCGGCGAGCGAGAGCGAGGCGAGACCGTCGCCCGCGAACTCCACGAACGAGCCGACGACGCCATGGTGGCGCAGCATCTCGGTCACGACCAGCACGAGGTCGGTCGCCGTCGAGCCGCGCGGCAGCTCGCCGGTCAGGCGGACACCGACGACGTGGGGCATCGGCTGGTACAGCGGCTGGCCGAGCAGGACGGCCTCTGCCTCGATGCCACCGACGCCGTAGCCCAGCACGCCGAGCCCATTGACCATGGTGGTGTGGGAGTCGGTGCCGACGAGCGTGTCCGGGAAGGCGACGCCGTCGCGATCGGCGACCACTGACGCCAGGAACTCGAGGTTGACCTGGTGGACGATGCCCGTCCCGGGCGGGACGACGCGCAGGTCGCGGAACGCGGTCTGCGCCCAGCGCAGCAGTTGGTAGCGCTCGCCGTTACGCTCGTATTCCCGCTCCACGTTGAAGGCGAAGGCGGCGGGTGTCCCGAACCGGTCGACCTGCACGCTGTGGTCGATGACGAGGTCCGCCGGGACGAGCGGGTTGACCTTGGCGGGATCACCACCAAGCTCGGCCATCGCGTCGCGCATGACCGCGAGGTCCACGATCGCCGGGACGCCGGTGAAGTCCTGGAGGATGACCCGCGACGGCATGAACGGGACCTCGGCCTCGGCGGGTACACCGGGCCGCCAGGCCGCCAGTGTCTCGACGTCGGCCTCGCTGACGATCCCGCCGCCGGCGTGGCGCAGGACGTTCTCCAGCAGGACGCGCACGGTGACCGGCAGGCCCGTCGAGGCCGTGCGGCCGCCCAGGGCATCCAGGCGGTAGTAGTCGGGGAGGCCCGGGCCAAGGGCCGCCCGGGCGCCGAAGGGATCGATCCGTGACAACGCGTCCAACCTCGCAGGCTCGCTACACTCGATGCGTGGAAGCGTACCGCGCTCACCCGGCTGGCGCGTCGGACCCCCGGGCTTGTCCGCTCGATGGCCGACCGGTCACCCGACGACGGCCCGTCACCCGACGTCGGCCGGCTACCCGAAGCCGATCGTGACCCGATGAAGGCATGGGGCATGGCCCCGGGCGATGACCCGCAGCGCGATCGTGCCGAGACCCAGGCCGCGATCGACGCGGCGGGCATCGACCTCGACCCGGTCCCGCCGGGGCACCACCGCCACGGCGACGAGATCCACGCCGACGGGCATCAGCACCCGCACCAGCATTCCAAGCCAGGCGAACGGCCGTACACGGGGATCGTCGGTGGTGGTGCCGTGGGGACTGCCCTCGCCGCCGCCCTGACCCGTGCCGGCTGGCCGGTCAGCGCGGTGGCCAGCCGTGATCCGGATCGTCGCGCCCGCCTCGCCGCTGCCGCCGACGGGGCGCGGGCGTTCGCCGAGCCCCAGGCTCTCATCGAGGAGGTCGAGCTGATCATCCTGGCCGTACCGGATGACGCCATCGCCCCGCTCGCGAGCTCGGTCAGGATGTACAGCGGGCAGGCCATGGTCCACACCAGCGGAGCGCTCGGTGCAGAGGTCCTCGCCCCGGCAATGGCCGCCGGCACCCAGGTGGGCGGATTCCACCCACTTGTCGCGTTCGCCGACACGGAGCGCGCCGTCGCCGCCCTGCACGGGGCGACCGTTGCAGTCGAGGGTGACGACCAGCTGGCAGGTCTCCTTGCCGAGATGGCCGAGGCGCTCGGGGCGACCGCCGTTCGGCTCGCACCGGGATCGAAGTCGGCCTATCACGCGGCCGCCGTCCTCGCTGCGGGTGGGTTCATCGCCCTGCTGGACGCGATCGCCGAGCTCGGCCGGGTGGCCGGTCTCGACGAGGCCGGGTCACTGGCCATATACGGGCCGCTCATCGAGGGCACGCTCGGCAACGCCCGGGCTCTCGGGATCCGGGCGGCGCTGACCGGACCGATGACCCGCGGGGACATCGGGACCCTGACCGCCCACCTCGAGGCGCTGAGCGTCCACGCGCCTGCTGTCATCGAGCTCTACGTCGCTGCTGCCAGGCGCGAGATCGCGCTCGCCCGCGAGCGTGGCGCCCTCGCACCGGAGACTGCCGACTCGATGGAGGCGGTCCTCGCGGCGACCCTTGCACCGCCCTCGTGACGCGGTACCATTGCGGCCCATGGGACACAGCAGCGCCGCCAAGTACGCGGCCCGACCGGCGGCCCGCTTCGTCAGTCCGTCGGGGCGCCACCGCGAGCGACGTCTCGGGCTGAGTGCCCGGTCGTCGTTTTCGGCCGCAAAGCTGCGCCCGACCGAGTTGACCGGCACGCCGATCAGCGCCCTGGCCATGCTCAGATCGGGATGGCACGGTCCGCAGCCGGCACGCCGCGCCGTGAGGGGTGGTCGACCACGGCCACTCGTGCATATGCATTGGGCGCGGTCGGGGGATGGCGGGTCAGGCCGGCGAGCGCGCGCCGCCATGGCGCCGTGGCACGTCTGAGGAACACCACCGCCACGTCCGCCGGCGGGATCGTCGTTCGCCAGGAGGCCGGTCGGCCCCAGCTCGTCATCGGCAGCCGCCGACGGGAGCGTGACGGCGTGACCTGGACGCTGCCCAAGGGCACCCCCGACCCAGGCGAGACCATCGAGCAGACTGCCCTTCGCGAGGTCAACGAGGAGACCGGACTCGAGGTGCGCATAACTGGCCCGCTCGATTCCATCCGCTACACGTTCGTGCAGTCCGGGAAACGCATCCACAAGACGGTGCACTATTTCCTCATGGAACAGACCGGTGGTGACCTGGCTCGCCACGACCATGAGTTCGACCAGGTGCGCTGGGCCACCTTCGAGGAGGCGGCAGGCATGCTGACCTTCGAGACCGAGCGGTCGCTGGTCGCGCGCGTCCACGGCGCCATCGAGACGGCGGACGTGCCGGCGTGACCTACGATGGACCGCTCCCC
>CAYNGM010000033.1:0-12227 GCA_964396565.1 uncultured Anaerolineaceae bacterium
CGATGTTCACGACGAACACGGCCATCGCGACGAGGTACAGGTCGCGGGCATCGGCCGTCCACGAGGTTGTGCTGCGCACGTTCGACATGGTCTGCTCCCTCCCAGAAGCGACGATCATCCGTGATGGACGTTGGGATCGCGGGGTTCGCGGGGATGGGCGCGAAGGTCGCGGGGATCGCTGGGATCGCTGGGCGCGAAGGTCGCCTGGATCGCTGGGCAGGATCCGTGCGTGGTCGGTGAGTATGGCGCGGAACGCGGGTGATGTGAAGGCTCGCCGATACCGCCGACGATCCGATGGAAGACGACTCTTGCCGTTGCATGTACCGTGCGCAGATGACCGAGTCGACCGTCGTGGTCCCGGGGGGCCGCCTGTTTGCCATCGACGAGGGCAGGCCCGGAGATCCACCCGTCGTGCTGCTGCACGCGGGGATCGCCGAGCTTCGCTCATGGGATGACTGCGTCCCGCCGCTGCTCGCGGCCGGCTACCGCGTGGTCCGGTTCGACCAGCGCGGTTACGGCAGGACGGTGACCGAAGACGTCGGATACGCCGGACATGACGACGTGGTCGCGGTCCTCGACGCATTGCACATCGGACGCGCCGCCCTCGTCGGCAACTCGATGGGCGGTTCGATGGCGTTCGATACGGCCATCGCCGCCCCCACCAGGGTCGTGGCAGTCGTCGGCGTCGGAGCAGGATTGGGTGGTTTCGAAGTCCCCTCGACGGACGAGGAAGAGGCCCTGTTCCTGCAGATGGAGGCGGTCGAAGCCGCCTGGGAGGGTTCGAGTGGGGCGGACCGCACGACCCACCTCGAGCACCTGCTTGATCTCGAGACGCGGTTCTGGATGGATGGTCCGGGCCAGCCCACCGACCGGGTGCCGGCCATCCTTCGAGAGCGGCTGACCGCCTGGAACCGGGCGCATTACGCGGACGATCGTGTCCAGGGTCGACGCCAACGCCTGGACCCACCGGCCGCTGGCCGGCTCCACGAGCTGGGCTGTCCCATCCTCGCCATCGCCGGCGACCTGGATGTCTCCGACGTAGCGGCCGCCGTCGACCATCTCGCCACACACGCACCTGACGCGCGCGCCGTGCACCTGCCCGGGGTCGCTCACATGATCGGGATGGAGGTGCCCGAGACACTGGCGTCGCTGGTCATCGACTTCCTGGCGCCGCTGCCGCGTTGGGCCTGACTTCGGGCATCGCCGCCGCTCTCCGTGGCAAGAGCCGTTCCTGTGCTGGCGGTGGCCATACCGGCGGCCCCGCCACAGGTGGTGGCCGCACCGTCGACCACGGCACCACGGGTGGCCACGGCACCACCGTAGGCCACGGCACCACCGGTGGCCACGGCACCACCGGTGGTCGTCGATCCATACCCCTAGTGCTGTCGCTGGCGCTGGTCCTCTCGATCGTCGCCGCCGCGTGTGGTTCCGACACGCCGACCACCGTGCCCGACGGCAGCTCGACGCCGATCGCCACCGGCGGCTCCACATCGGACGGACGATCGACTCCTCCCGCGTCGCCGGTTCCGGTGCCCAAACACGAGGTCTACGGCTTCGTTCCGTACTGGGAGATGGACGACGGCATCGCGGCGCACGTGCGCGATGTGGACCTATCGACCCTCGCCCTCTTCTCAGTCACGCACAAGCGGTCCGGCGACCTTGCCACGAACCAGAACGGCTACAAGCGGATCGTCGGACCCATCGGGCGCCGGCTGATCCGCGACGCCCACGCCCGCAAACGAAGGGTAGAGCTCGTGTACACGAGCTTCGGGACCGACAAGAACCGGCGGTTCTTCGGTGACCAGGCGGCACAGGAGCGCTGGATCGGGCAATTGGTCGATCTCGCCGATGAGCTCGGGGTCGACGGCATCAACGTGGACGTCGAGCAGCTGCCGGTCGAGCTCATCCCCGCGTACGGATCGTTCGTCGGCCGCCTGCGGGCCGCGCTTCTTGAGCGCCTGCCCGACGCCGGGTTGTCCGCGGCCACTGGTGCCAACGAACGTGGTGCGGCGATGGCGGCAGCGGCGGCGGATGCAGGCGCCGATCGGATCTTCCTGATGGGTTACGACTATCACTGGGCAGGCTCTGATCCGGGGGCGTCCGCCCCGCTCGACCGCTACGACGGGGAGGTCAAGGACCTCGTCTGGTCGCTCGACACCTATGCCGCGCTGGGTGTACCCGTCGAGCGGACCCTCCTCGGGCTGCCGCTCTACGGCATGACCTGGCCGGTGGTGGGGCCGGGGGTCGGGTCGCCCGCCACCGGGCGCGGTGATCACTGGGTGCCGCGCAAGAACCTGCGCGTCTTCCAGGACCCGTCGTTCGCGCCGCTGTACGAACCCATCGAGAGTGTCGAGTTCTACTCGGTGCCCGCGGCTGGTCCCGCACCCAGCGGTGGACTCGTCCCCGGCGGATCCGCTGATGCCGAGGCGGACCGTGGCTGGTATGCGGTGTACTACGACTCGCCGCGGAGCCTGACTCCCAAGCTCGCTCTTGCCGACGACCGTGGCCTGGCCGGTGTCGGCTTCTGGGCCATCGGCTACGAGCGTGGTCTGCCTGGCTATGGAGAACTGATCGCGACGTTCCACGCCGGCAAGCTCGATGGGTCGTCGTCCTCGACGCCCTGACCTGCGCTTCACCCGCATCGCCCCCGATCGGCATCCGCCGGATACGATTCACTCCGTGATGCACGCCCGGCAGACTTCAAAGGACACCATCCGGATGGATCGATGATCAGCTATCTGCGCCGACTCCGCCCGTATGCCCTGCTGATCCTGACCATCGGCGGTCTGGTGCTGGGCATCGTCGCGACCCTTGCCGGACGCGATGACCTGGCGACCTACGTCTGGGCGGTCCCGTCGGTCATCGTCGGTGTTCGACTGGCGTGGTCGATCGTGCGCGACCTCATCGCCCGCCAGGCCGGCGTCGATATCATCGCCGTCCTCGCGATCGCCGGCGCGCTCGCGCTTGGCGAGCTGTTCGCGGCTGCGGTCATCGCAGTGATGCTCGCCACGGGCGAGGCCCTCGAGGACTACGCCGAGGGTCGTGCCCACCGCGAGTTGACGGCCTTGCTCGGTCGGGCGCCCCAGGACGTCCAGCGCTACCGCGACGGCGGTCTCGAGGTCGTGGCGCTCGGTGTGGTCACCCCGGGTGATCGTCTGCTGGTCAGGCCAGGCGAGGTGGTCCCGGTGGACGGCGTCGTTCGGGGCGTGCCGGCGGTCCTCGACGAATCGGCGCTGACCGGGGAGAGCCGGCTGGTCACTCGTGAGGACGGTGACACCGTATCGTCCGGCGTGGTCAACGGGGGCGGTCCGTTCGATCTCGTGGCCATCGCCACAGCGGACGCGAGCACCTATGCCGGTATCGTCCGACTCGTCGAGGAGGCGTCCGCGTCAAAGGCCCCGTTCGTACGCCTGGCCGACCGCTACGCGCTGATATTCGTGCCGCTGGCGCTGGCCATGGCCGGTCTGGCCTGGCTGGTGTCGGGCGACCCGATGCGAGCGCTTGCAGTCCTCGTCGTCGCCACGCCATGCCCGCTGCTGCTGGCCGCCCCGATCGCCATCGTCGCCGGCATCTCGCGGGCAGCGCGGCGGGGGATCATCGTCAAGGGCGGCGGGCCACTCGAGACCCTGGCCCGCGCTCGCGTCCTGCTCTTCGACAAGACCGGGACGCTGACGGCCGGTAGACCGCGGCTCGCCTCGATCGAGAGCGTGGACGGCGATCCCGACGCCATCCTGCGTTTTGCCGCGGCCCTGGAGCAGGCCTCGCCGCACGTGCTGGCAGCGGCGATCGTCGGTGCCGCACGTCGGCGCGACATGGCCCTGCCAATCCCGAGCGAGGTGGTCGAGTCGGCGGGCGCCGGCGTGGCCGGGATGGTGGAGGGTCGACGGGTGACAGTGGGTTCGGTCGGCTATGTCTCGGCGGGGGCCGCCCTGCCGCTGTGGGCACGTGAACTGCGCCGTCGGGCGGCCCTCGAGGGTGCGACCAACGTGTTCGTCGCCATCGACGGTCGTCTGGCCGGTGCGCTGGTGCTCGACGACCCGATCCGACCCGAGACGCCCCGCGCGGTCCGCAGCCTTCGACGCGCCGGGTTCACCCGGATCCTGATGGTGACCGGCGACCATCACGCGGTGGCTGAGCTGGTCGGTGCGGCCATCGGTCTTGACGCGGTCCTGTCCGACCGCGCTCCGGCCGACAAGGTCGAGGCAGTGCGCACGGAGCGCGACCTGGCCGGCGGACCGTTGGTGATGGTCGGTGACGGGCTCAACGACGCACCCGCCCTGGCGGTCGCCGACGTCGGTGTGGCGATGGGCGCCCGCGGTGCGACCGCATCCTCGGAAGCCGCCGATGTGGTGATCACCGTGGACCGCCTGGATCGCCTCACGGAGGCGGTCCGGATCGCCCGTCACTCGCGACGGATCGCCCTTCAGAGCGTCATCGCGGGGATGGGCATGTCGCTCGTCGCGATGCTCTTCGCGGCCTTCGGGATGCTGCCGGTGGTGCTCGGCGCGCTGCTCCAGGAGGCCATCGATGTCGCGGTCATCCTCAACGCGCTGCGCGCTCTGCGCGGCGGGTTGGAGCGGCCCATCCAGGTACCCGGGTGGTCGGAGACCGGTCCGCGCCTTGTCGCCGAGCATCGTGAACTCGCGCCTGGGATCGCCCGGCTGCGGATGGTCGCCGATCACCTGGACGCGATGCCACCCGCCGAGTCACGAACGGCCCTGGTGGAGCTCCGCTCCTTCCTCGTGGACACGCTCGTCCCGCACGAGGAAGAGGAGGATCGGCAGGTCTATCCGGTGCTCGCTGCGGCGCTCGGCACGGACGACGCGACAGCTGCCCTGCATCGCACCCACACGGAGATCTTCCACCTCATCCGCTTGTTCGACCGGATCGTCGAGGAGATCGGCGCGGAGGGACCGACCGTCGACGACCGCACCGACCTGCAGCGCGCCCTGTATGGGCTGGATGCGATCCTGCGGCTGCACATGGCCCAGGAGGAGGAGCTCTACGCCTCGATCGATGCCGAGGCGACGTCCGTGGCGGTGCCGTCGCCCGCCTGACGCCGGACCAGCGGCCTGCGGCTATGAGGGGGCGGTGAGTCCTAGTCCGGCCACGTGTTGAACGGAACTCGCGCGAGCGAGACGTTGTCGTAGCGCGAGTCGTGGGTCACCTCGGCACCGATCCAGGGCGGCAGCTCGACATCGGCATCCTCGGCCTCGATCTCAATCTCCGCCGTCACCAGACCGGCGTTGTCGCCGGCGAAGACATCGACCTCCCAGGCTCGACCGCCGAACTCGACGATGTACCGCGTCTTCTCGAGGACCGGACCTTCACAGATCGCCAGGAGGTCGTGGGCGTCCGACGCCGGGATCTCCCACTCCCACTCGCCGCGTGTCGCGCCGGTCTTGGGGCCCTTGACCGTCAGGTAGGCGCGTTCGCCGGCGTGGCGCACCCGGACGCTGCGTGCCGGGTCGCGCGACAGGTAGCCCTGGCGGAGCTCACGCCCGCTCGATCCCTCGACGACCGACGGATCGCTGACCAGGAACTTGCGCTCGATCTCGGTACCCATCGCCGTCCACGATAGCGGGCCACGGCGACCGACTCATCACCCAAGTCGCATGGGAACTTCCGGGACCGGACTCTGCGCCGTGGGAGCCGTCCGATCGACTCGCCTCGTCGGTGTCTTTGCTCCTCCGCTCATCGTGATGCCGACGCGATAGGTGACAAGGAAGACGACGATCACGGTCGCGGCCACGTACAGACCCCACGCCCACGGCTGTGATGTGTCGGACCCGGCGAGGATGCCGTGGGCGGTCGCACCGGCAAAGGCGAGGAAGGCAAGGTGGTGGATGGCCCGCCAGACGCGTTGGCCGATGCGTCGGCGAGCCTCGAACGAGAGGGTCACGACCAGCATCAGGTAGAACGCGATCTGTCCGGCCGCGACCCCGATAGGTGCGTGCGGAGACAGGCCCGGAACCACGATCTCCGCGATCGTGAACGAGAACTCCTGGTCGATGAGCAGGAGCAAGCCGTGGATGGCGGCCAGCCCGATGCCGATGTTCGCCAGGTCCTGGTGGAGGGTATATGTCACCGGTCGATGGCTGATGGCATCTAGGAGCTTCGTGGACAGGAGCAGCCCGTAGATGACCGAACCCGCGAGCGCCAGGTAGGCGAGGAACGCGAAGAGCCGCTCGATGACCCACGGTAGGGACGAACGGTCGACCGACCAGGTGGTGGCCAGCGCCTCAATCGCTGGTGGCGCCGTGAGCCCGATCACCAGCCCTGTCACCAGCCCGAAGGTGCCCCAACGGAGCCACGACCGCCGCGGGTCGAGTCCTCGGTCCATCACTCGACCCAGCCCATCGACTCGGCGGGGAGGAGGATCTCACCCCGGTCGGTCAGCACGACCGCTGCATCGACGTCGTGACGGTTGATGAACGCAAGGCCGTCTTCGCTGCCCAGGATCACGACGGTCTTGGCGAACGCCTCGGCTTCACGAGTGTTTCGGGCAAGCACGGTCGCCTGGACGACGTCGGTGATCGCAGAGCGACCGGTCCGTGGGTCGATGAGGTGGTGGGCTATGTCATCTCGATGCTGCCATCGATGGACGGTCGTGCCGGATGTCGCGAGACCGAACCGACCAGCGGTCGGTCTCGTGGTCCCACGGTGAACGAGCCGTATCGTGGCAAGGTCTTTTTCGGGAGACCGTGGATCAGCCACTCCGAACCTCCAGGTGGTGCCACGGCGGAGTGTGATGGCGATGTCGCCGTCACCGTCAACCACGGCTGTGGGGTAGTCGATCAGCAGGTCGAGCGCCCGATCGGCGAGCCATCCCTTGCCGATGCCGTCGAGGTCGAAGTGCAGACCGACTGGACGTGTGATGAGGGCACCGCGTTGACCGCGGCGGAGTGACCACGAGCGCGATGCCGTCGAGTGGACGGCGCCCGAGGCCCGGATGGTGTCAGGTCGCGCGACCTGTGCTTGGCCGAACTCCGCCGCCAGTCTTGCGTCGAGCAGGCCGATGTCGACGATGCCACCGGTGAGCGTCTCGGCCTCGCGGCCCCAGTCGAGGATCGCCGCAAGAGTCGGGCCGACCGGAACCTCCGGGCGGGCGTCGCCGTTCAGCCGGACGAGTTCGGAGTCCGGGGAGAAGCGGGTCAGGCGATCCGCCCAGGCCGCGATGCGACGAAGGACCGCATCTGCTGTGGACACTGCCGTGGTGACGTCATCGTCGCTGGGCCCGGTCGGCTCCAGATGGATCCCGACGCGACCCCCCATCAGTCGCGCCTCCCTGGATACGATCTCGTCCGGTGCCGGGTCGTATCGATCGGCAGGCGGGTTCCGGGATGAGGTCGAACGGCCCGAGGCCACTGCGCCTTCTGCGACAAGCATCGTCAGTCGCCCGATTGCCTGGTGCGAACCGCCGCCTTGGGTTTGTTCGAGCCGGGTGCCAGACGAACGACCGAGTTCGGTGGGGCCGTTTGCCCTGGGGCGAGCTGGACGTACCGGATGACCCGCTGAACCTCACCACCGGTCGCGTCATTCCTCGAGGGATCAGCGCCCAGGGTCGTCGATGCCGTGCTGGTCGGTCCGGCAGTCTGGATGAGGAATCCGGTCAGGAGTGCGGACGTCGTCGCGACGCCGGCCATCGTGAACGCGATGCGCACCGGGTTCGGGTCGGGCCGCGGCCGACGCTCAGGAGCGCCTGATCGGCCGGGATGTTGGCGGGCCGGCGCGGCCCGCTGCTCGGTGGACATCAGTCGTCGTCGCTGTCGTCTTCGTGATCGTCGTCGCTATCGTGGTCGCTGTCGTGGTCGTCGCCAGCCCCGTCCTCATCGTGCTCATCGGCCTCGTCGCGATCGTCGTCGTCCTCGTCGTGCTCATCGGCTTCGTCGCGATCGTCGTCGTCATCGGCGTACGTGGTCGCGTCCATGGCCTGGTCTTCCGGGGCCGCGAGATAGACCGTGTCCACCTGAACGGTCGGGGCCGGCTGGACCATCACCGGTGAGATCTGGTCAGTGGCGACCGGGTCGTCGGTCACGTCTGCCGAGGCTGTGCCGGTCGCCTGCATGGCGATGCCGAGCGCAAGCGCGAGCGTGATGACCGCCACGACGCCGGCGGCGATCAGGGGAGTTCGACGGATCATGGATCGGTACCTCGCTTCGGGCTGATGGACTCGGATGTCCAGGTCACCACGTTGCCCGGTCCTGTTTGGCCCTCCATGTGGCGTACATGAGAACGGTCAAAGACGGGCCATCTGTCCCGACAAGGGGCCATCCGTCCCTCGACCTGGTGACATGCCGTCCGCAGACTCGTTCACATGCACCTACTCGTGGTCGAGGACGAGCCGAAGATGGCGGAGCTGATTCGCCGGGTCCTTGTCGCCGAGCGCCATGTGGTCGACCTTGCCAATGACGGCGTGTCAGGTCTGGCGATGGCGGAGACCGGCGATCACGACGTGATCGTCCTGGACCGCATGCTTCCTGATCTCGACGGCCTCAGCATCCTGCGCCTGTTGCGGCTCCGCGGCGACTGGACGCCGGTCCTGCTGCTGACCGCGCTCGGCTCCGTCGAGGAGCGGATCGCCGGTCTTGATGCAGGCGCGGACGACTACCTCTCGAAACCATTCGCCTTCGGTGAGCTGATTGCGCGAGTTCGCGCCCTCGGCCGCCGTCCGAGTGGACCGGTCGATGCCCGCCTCGCGTCGGGAGACCTCACCCTCGATGAAGCCCGTCATTCAGTCGGGGTGGGGGAGTGCTCGGTCGAGCTGTCGGCACGCGAGTTCGCACTTCTCGCCTACCTGATCCGCCATGTCGGCCAGGTCGTCACTCGACAGCAGATCCTCGATGCCGTGTGGGGCACCGAGCCGGATGTCTACTCCAACGTCGTGGACCTGTACATCCACTACCTGCGGCGCAAGCTCGAAGAGCTTGGACGTGCTGATCGACTGCGCACGGTCCGTGGTGTCGGATACATGTTGAGCTCGGAGGGCTGAGGGCTCGATGCCGGGGACGTCCAGGGACCCGACGGTGCAGCTCCTCGCCCGCACGCGGCGTCGTCTCGCCGGTGTGACGCTCGGGCTCGTCGCGCTGCTGGTGGTCGGGATCGGCGCCGCTTCGGCGTACGTCACGTTGCGCGCGCTCGATGCCGACGTGGACAGGGCCCTCGCGACCAGCGTCGAAGGCGCGGTCGCGGCGATCGGTGATCACCTGCCCTCGACTGGCGACAACAGCGACGATGATGACGATGACGACGACTCCGAAGAGGCGGTGCTCGCGTCGTCGAATACGTTCCTGCTGGTCCTTGATCCTGCCGGTGTCGTCGTCGCGAACCCGTCAGGACTGGATCTCGTCGGTCTGCCCGATGACGTTGCGGTGACCGCCAGCAGGACGACCGGACGTGACCTGCGGACGGTCAAGGTGGGCGGTGTGTCCATCCGACTCCTCACGGTTCCGATCGTCGACCGGCACGACTCGGGGACGACGGAGCTGATCGGCTTCGTACAGGGTGGCTTCGTGCTGACCCTGCACGACGCGCAGTCGTGGAGCGTCGTGGTGGCAGTCACGCTGGTCGGATTGATCGGGCTGGCTGGCGCCGCCGTGGTCACCATGATCGTGACCGGCAGGGCGCTCGTCCCGATCCGCGAATCCTTTGCCGCCCAACGGAGGTTCGTCGCCGATGCATCCCATGAGCTCAGGACGCCGACGGCCCTGATCCGCGCGAACGCGGAGGTGATGGAACGCGAGAGCCTGGTGGTCGATGAGGGTCGGCCATTGGTCTCGGACATCGTCGCTGAAGCGGATCGGCTCACCAGGCTGACTGGCGACCTCCTTGCGTTGGCGGCCGTCTCCCCGGAAGAAGTCCCGCTCACGCTGGACCGCAGACCGTTGGATCTCGCGGTGCTGGCCGCCGACATGGTTCGCGAGGCGACGGCGCTGGCCAGGACGCGCGACATCCGACTCGAGCCTGGCCCCGGTGTGACTGCGGCGGCTCGTGCCATCGTCGAGGCTGATCATGATCGCCTCGTGCAGCTGGTCCTGATCCTGCTCGAGAACGCGATCGATCATTCCCCGACCGGCGGCGCGGTGACCATCGATGTCGAGCGTGACGGTCCCCTGGTTCGCCTGGTCGTGAGCGACGAGGGTCCCGGTGTCCCACCGGCGGACCGCGACCGGATCTTCGAGCCGTTCGTCCGACTGCCCGGCGTTCCTCGCTCTCGCGCGACCGGGACCGGACTCGGGTTGGCGATCGCACGGCGGATCGTATCGGCCCACGGATGGACCATCGGCGTCGCCGACACCGAGCGTGGTGGCGGTGCCGTCTTCATCGTCACTGCACCCGCGTCTCACGGTCGACATCAAACGCATTCGTCAAACCCGTAGGGGATAGGGGCTGGCGCCCGGACATCCGCGGGCGCTACCCTGTGGCGCGCTGCCAGCCACGGTCACGTCTTCGTGGCTGCGGACCCGGCAGCCGAGGATGCCCATCACCCGCTGCACCGCCAGGAGGACGCCCGCCATGACGGCGTCGAGCCCGACCATCGACGCCCGTGCTCGTCACGGCAACGCCTACAACATCTTCATCCTGGTCCTGACCGTCCTGTCGCTGGCGGTCATGGTCCTGCTGATGCTGCCGCTCGACCCGGATACCCTCGACTTGCTGCGCGTGTACGACAACGCGATCTGCGTCGTGTTCCTGATCGACTTCTTCGGGAACCTCGCGGCATCGCGTCCACGGCGACGCTACCTCATCGACGAGCGTGGCTGGCTCGACTTCATCGGGTCGATCCCGAGTTTGGGGTTCTTCCCGGCGGCTGGGCTGCTGCGTATCGCGCGGCTGAGCCGACTTGCCCGGATCATGCGCATCCTGGGCGGCAGCAAGCGCCGCGAGCTCGTGCAGGATGTCGTCCAGAACCGCGGCCAGTACGCGGCGTTCATCACGCTGCTGGCCGCGATGCTCGTTCTCGGCATCGCCAGCGTGATGGTCCTCCAGTTCGAGAGTCGATCCCCGGACGCCAACATCAAGACCGGCGGTGATGCGTTGTGGTGGGGGTTCGTGACGATCACAACGGTGGGCTACGGAGACCGGTTCCCGGTGACGTCGCTGGGGCGGAGTACCGGCGTCCTGGTCATGTTCGCGGGCGTCGGCATCATCGGCGCCCTGGCGTCAATCCTGGCCAGTATGCTGGTCCCGGCGCCCGACACGACCGAGCGCGATGAGGCGACCCGCGAGCAGTTCACGGCTGCCTTGGCCGACATCTCCGGGGAGCTTGCCGCCGTTCGGGCGGAACTCGCTGCGATGCGGACGGGTGCAGGTCGTGAGGGGGATGGTCCTCCGCCCGAAACGTGAGTGCCGTCAGTGCAGGTTGTCGGCGTCGGCATGATGCGGACACGGCGTCGCCACCCTGCGGCGTCATCAAGGGGCTCTGGACTCGCCAAGTACACTGCGCGCGATGATCACCAGACCTGACGGCAGGGTCCCGCATCTGGCCCACGGGCAGATCTACCTGCGTCCCCATGAGCGGAGTGACATCCCGCTCTTCGTGGAGTGGTTCGCGGACGCTCGCACATCGCGAACCCTCGGCATGCGCATGCCCGTGTCGACCCAGATGGAAGAGGCCTGGTACGAGAGCATGACCGCGGACCAGGGCAAGACCAGGTACGGGTTCACGGCCTGTCTGCTGGCGGATGACCGGCCGGTCGGGTCCATCGGCCTGTTCGACCTCGACCTGATCGACGGCACGGCCGCGATGGGCCTGTCGGTCGGTTCGGAAGGTGACCGCGGACACGGCTACGGCACCGACATGATCCTGGCCCTGCTCGCCTTCGGGTTCGAACAGCTGCGTCTCGAGCACATCTGGCTCGAGGCGTTCGAATACAACCCCGATGCCCGCCGGCTGTACGAGCGGATCGGGTTCGTCCACGAGGGGACGTTCCGCAGTCGACGATTCGCCGACGGCCGACGCTGGGACGAGTTCCACTACTCGATGCTCGCCGCCGAGTGGCGGGCGCGGAGCGCATCCGAGGTGGACCGCTAGGCGACTGGCGGATCGAGGGTCATGGCGAGTTCGCGCCCTGGAACCGGGCCGCCCGGTGCCGAGCGGCACCTCAGCGCTGGCCGACGCTCCCGAGTACGGGCTCAAGACCCAGTCCGCCCCGCCGGGTTCGAGCGAAGGGCACGACCAGGACGGCGGCGACGAGCAGCATCGCGGTCGCGACCCAGAAAGGAGC
>CAYNGM010000034.1:0-12140 GCA_964396565.1 uncultured Anaerolineaceae bacterium
GTTCGTCCCGCTCGCGACCATGACGGATCTGAGGGTCGTAGCTTCGGATGGTGTTCGCGACGCCAGAGCGGCGGACGAGGGCGATCGCCGGCGTCGGACTCGCGGACATCGGTCGATGGTATCGATATCGGATATGCTCCGAGCGCTTCACCCGAGCGGCCGCAGGTGCGCATGCCGTCCGTCCGGGTCGCGCGCCGCCAAGTGCCGGGGTGTCGCGACGACGGATCCCCAGACCGCGCCGGCCCGCAGATCCATCCAGGAGCCACGTTGACCTTCGCATCGCTCGGTCTGTCGGCCGACCTGCTCAAGACCGTCGCCGAGGAGGGCTACAGCGCGCCGACGCCGGTCCAGGCGGCGGCCATCCCACATGTCCTCGAAGGCCGCGACGTGCTGGCCGCCGCCCAGACCGGGACAGGCAAGACCGCGGCCTTCACGCTGCCCATCCTTGATCGGCTGCGGGCCTACGCCAACACCTCCTTCTCACCGGCCCGCCACCCGGTCCGCGCCCTGATCCTGGTCCCCACGCGCGAGTTGGCCATGCAGGTGGACGAGAGCGTCCGGACATACGGTCGGACGGTCCCGTTGCGCAGCACGGTCGTCTACGGCGGCGTGCCGATGGAGCCGCAGGTCAAGGCGCTGCGTGGCGGGATCGAGATCCTCGTGGCCACACCCGGCCGCCTGCTCGATCTCGTCGGTCAGCGGGTCGCCAACCTTGGGCAGGTCGAGATCCTGGTCCTCGACGAGGCCGACCGGATGCTCGATATGGGCTTCCTGCCGGACATCCAGAGGATCATCGAGTTGCTCCCCGGTCGGCGCCAGAACCTGATGTTCTCCGCGACCTTCTCTGACGATATCCGACGTCTGTCAGGAACCATCCTTCGTGATCCGGCAACGGTCGAGGTGGCACCGCGCAACACCGCAGCAGAGATGGTCGACCAGCTCGTCTACCCGGTCGATCGCGATCGCAAGGAGGCCCTGCTCGCACACCTGATCCGACGCGATGACCTGCGCCAGGTGCTGGTGTTCACAAGAACCAAACTGGCCGCCTCACGTCTGGCTTCACGGCTCGACCGCGAGGGCCTCGACGCCGTCGCCATCCACTCGGACAGATCGCAGCCGGAGCGGACGCGCGCGCTCGATGGCTTCAAGTCAGGCGAGATCCGGGTCCTTGTCGCGACCGATGTCGCGGCCCGCGGTCTCGATATCGAGGACCTTCCCGTCGTCGTCAACTTCGAGTTGCCGTGGAATCCTCAGGACTACATCCACCGGATCGGGCGCACCGGGCGAGCCGGGGCATCGGGCGAGGCGATCAGCCTGGTCTGCATCGACGAGGTGGACCTGCTCCGATCGATCCAGCGGATGCTCAGGAAGGCCATCCCATGGACGGTCGAGGACGGGTTCATCCCGGATCGCAACGCCGAGGCTCGCCCACTCGGCATGCGGACCGGTCACGCCCGGACCGGCACCGAGCACCACGCGCACCGCAAGGCGGTGCACCACAGGGTCCGCTCAGCGAGCGGCGGTCGTGGGGGCGGTCGGCGCGGCGCTCGACGCTGAGGTGCCGACGGCCCCGGCCGACGACGGCTCGGGTTCAGAGGCGGGCTCTCCCCCATCGAGCCCGTCCATCTCCGCGCCCGGGAAGAAGAACCCGAGCATCAGGTCGGCGGACACGCGGTCCACGCCATAGCGATTGACCAGGCCCTCGGCTCCGATCGGGATCGGTTCACCGGTACTCCCGACCAAACCGAGGCTCACGTCACGGAGCATCACGAACTCGCCACTCGGTCGGGTCAGGGCACGCCCGGGGTCGAAGCCCGGCAGGGTCGGCAACTCGCCCTGCACGACGTACGGCCCCATCTCGAGGCGGATGGCGTGCCAAGTGGCGTGAACGGGGAGTGATGGATCGTGGTGAGCGACGGCGACCAGGATGTCATCGACGGGGAACGGGATGGTGCCGACCGGACGTGGGACGGGGTCGGCCGATCCACGCCAGCTGACCCGGTCCAACTCGAGGGTACGACCTCCCTCGAGGACGTCGCGCAGGTGAGCAGCGCGCACCAGCACCCCACTGGCCATACCACCGGCGATGTAGACGTCGACCTGGATCGGCATCGCGACACCCACGAGCAGGCGTCCATGGTGGCGTTCTCGGGCCAGTCCCGCCAGAGGCCCACTCGTACCGGTGAGCCGAGCGGCTGGTCCCATGACTCGCCACGCCGGGCGGTGTCGGGGTCCGGCCGACGCACGCCGCGTCAGGGTCCGGGTGTCGCCGTCGATGTCGCGACCGGTGTCGGCTGAGCGGCCGCCAGATCCGGTCCGAAGACCACCTTGAGCATCGCCCGCCCGATCGCGGCCGGATCAGTCCGGCTCTGGTTGGTGAGTACCGCGATACCCAGCCGCTGATCTGGCAGCCAGCGTACGACCGAGCGCACGCCGAGCAGACGCCCCGAGTGGCCGAGCGATCGATGCCCGAACAGCTCGCCGACCTGGACGCCGAGACCGTAGGCCACCCTGGGTGGGAGGGCGGCGGTGGTCGCCGCATCAGCCACCATCTCGCTGGTCATCCGGGGTGTAAGGAGCTCGCCGCCGTAGAGCGCCCGGGCCCACGTCACGAGGTCGCCCGCGGTCGAGGCGATGCCGCCCGCGCCCGCGGCTGCTGTCACGACCGAGGTGAACGGCATCATGGCTGACCCGTCGGACAGGTCGATGGCGGTCGGATCCGGTCGGGCGCGCGGCATCCGGTAGGCGTGCGCCAGCGAGGTACGGGGCTTCTCCGTGGGTTGATACCACGTGTGCTCCAGACCGAGCGGCACGAAGAACCGCTCACGGAGTTGGGCAGCCAGTGGTCGGCCGGCGACACGCTCGGCGAGCAACCCCAGGACCAGGTAGTTCGTGTTCGAGTAGTGCCAGCTGCGGCCCGGCTTGAAATAGGGCTTGCCGACGCGCGCGAGTGCCTCGGCGGCATCCCAGCGACGATCCGGATCGCCCTGGAGCGCGGCATCGATCCCGGGCGCCATGAAGAAGTCGCGCAGGCCACTCGTGTGATCGAGCAGTTGGCGGACGGTGATCTGCGGACTCAGCTCCAGCCCTGGCAGCCACTTGGCGACGCTGTCATCGAGACCAAGGGAGCCGTCATCGATGAGGGTGAGGATGAGGGCCGCAGTGAAGGTCTTCGAAACGCTGGCGACCGCGAAGCCTGTTTCCGGCCTCACGGGCGTCTTCGTCGCGAGATCTGCCTCACCGGCGGCTCCGACCCAGCGCGAGCCGTCCGGGAACTCGATCGCCACCGACACACCGGGGATGGCGGTCGAGGTACGCAGGGCATCCAGACGCCCCTGCAGGGCACGTGCAAGGATGGGCGACAGGCGCTGCGGAGAGGCCGGAGCCTGGACGCTGGAACCGGATACAGGACGGTCCATCGGCGTCGCAGCGGACATGTCGGACGGTCCGGTCCACGGCTCGATGGGGCGCATCGCTCGGACGCCACCGCCGAACGGCAGCAGGCCGAGCCCGACGGCGAGCGACAGTGCGACGATCATCGGTCGGGCGCGCGCGCTCGACGGACGTGACGGATGGCGGATCACGATGGGCACACGATACCCGGACTTCGACGATCGGAAGGCCGGGCGGCGGATCGTCGGGGTCGTGCCGACGCAATCGGGGTGCCGCGACCAGACTGCCGGACTGTCGCGGTCGTGCCGACGCGACCGGGGTGCCGCGAGCGAACGGCCGGACGGCCGGGACGGGTACCATCGCCACCCGATGACCACGACGTTCACGACCGCCGCCACCCTGTTCCGCTCGGTCGGGCTGCTCCCCGACGGTCCAATCCCATGGGGACGGCCGCTGCCCCCGACCGGCCCCGGCGTATTCGTCCTGGAACTCCCTGCGCCATCGGCCGAGGCACCCATCGAGCTGACCCGCGTCGGCAAGTGGATAGAGCGAGTCGAGACCCTGCGTCTCGATGGAGAACGCCCGACATCACGCGCTCTGGCCGCACGTCTGGCGAGCTTCTGGCTGCCGGGCCAGGTGATCCTCCATGTCGGTGCGTCGGACACGTCGGTCGCCCGGCGCGTCTCCGCAATCGCCGCCACTCCCCTTGGTGACCGCCGACCGAGTAGCGACGGCCACTGGCTGATGACCCTGCGGAGCCTCGACGGCGTGCGCGTCTGGTGGGCCTCGACCGAGGCGACCGAGGAATACGAGGACGCCCTGCTGGGCGCCTTCGCCGACGCCGTCCCCGACGCCGAGCGAGTGAACCTCCCGGATCCCAGCCTGATCCTGCCGTTCGCGACCCTGCGGCGACCGACCGGAGAGCGGCGTGCATCGGGGATCTCCGGCTCGATCCTCGCCGCGCCACCCGCCGCACCTGCTCCCAAGGCGCCAACGCGGATCGTGGAACTTCCCGAGGGCGAGGCGGACGGAGCCCGGGACGAGGCGAAGCGCCTGCGGCGCCCGGCGCCCGGCCGCGGTATCGGGCGGGTCGCCTCGGCTGCCGCGTACGCCGCCCAGGGCTCTCCCCGGCGAGCCGCCGCGGAACCGGTCCAGGTCTCGCCAGAGGGGCTCGCAAGGCTGCACGCGGAGCTTGAGGGATTGCAGGCCAGGCGGCCCGAGGTGATCGCCCGGATCGCCACTGCCCGGGAGCACGGTGATCTCAAGGAGAACGCCGAGTACCACGCCGCCCGCGAGGAGGCGGGTTTCCTGGAGGGTCGCATCGGCACGCTCGAGGCGACCCTGCGTGTCGCGGTGGTGGTCGAGCCGACGGAGCGGGGCGCCCGTGTCGAACTCGGTTCGCGCGTCCGCGTCGAGGTCGATGGCGAGGAGACGGAGTTGCAGGTGGTCGGTGCCGCAGAGGCAGACAGCCGGGCCGGTCGGATCTCGAGTGTCTCGCCGGTCGGGGGGGCCCTGATGGGGCGCCGGGTCGGCGACGTCGTGACGGTGCTGACACCGGGTGGCGATGTCCGCTACGCGATCATCGAGGTCGACTGACCCAGGTCCACCCTGCGCCGAATCAGCCCCGCGGGGCGTCCACCAGCTTGTGCTCGACCGCGTACAGCGCCGCCTGCGTCCGTGAGGCGAGCCCGAGCTTGCCCAGGATGTTTGATACGTAGGTCCGCGCAGTGCGCTCGGTGATGAACAGCTCCGCCCCGATCTCCTTGTTGCTCATGCCCTGGCCGAGCAGCCGCAGCACGTCCTTCTCGCGGTCGGTCAGCGGTTCGGCCAGCTCGTCCTCGGGAGACTTGCGCTGGCGCATCCGCTGGGCTAGCAGCCGGGCGACGGCCGGGTCGAGGTGGACCTCGCCGGCGTAGGCGGCACGCACCGCGGTCGCGACCTCCTCGGCCTCCGCGTCCTTGAGGACGTAGCCGGAGGCGCCGGCCTCGAGCGCCGCGGTCACCTTCTCCTCCTCGATGAACGAGGTCATGGTCACGATCTCGATCTCGGGGCGCTCCGCCTTGATCCGGCCGATCGCCGTTATCCCGTCCATGTTCGGCATCAACAGGTCCATCAGCACGACATCGGGCTCGAGGCGCCGGGCCATCGCCACGCCCTCCGAGCCGTCGGCGGCTTCACCCACGACCGAGATGTCGGCCTGGAGATCGAAGAAGGTCCGCAGCCCGGTGCGCACGACGGCATGGTCGTCGACGATGAGGACGCGGATCACGGCGGTGTCGTTCATATCGACTCCTGGCACGGCGAGCACCGGATGGGGCGGGAACGAGGACGCGGCCGGCGACATCCGAGTCTACCAAGCCCCGTCGCTTGATCGAGGCGTGTCGTCGTCCGGCTCACAGCAGGCACGCACCGCGGCCACCAGCTCGGACGACCGGAAGGTCTTGCGGACGAAGGCGTCGGCGCCCCCCTCGATGGCTGCCGCCTCGAGTGCATCCGACCAGGACATGGCGAGGACCCGCACCCCCGGCACGGTCGCGCGAAGGGTCCCGATGAACGCGAGTCCACCGTCGAGCTCAGGCAGACGTGGGTCGATGACGACTAGATCCGGCGACGTCTCGAGGGCAAGCTCGAGGGCGCGCGCCGGCTGACCGGCCTCGCCAACGACGGTCACCCGATCCCCGATCGCCAGCAGACCCACCAGGCTCTCCCTGGTCCGCTCATCGGAATCGACGATGAGCACACGGACGGGCGCGTCGGATGAGCTCGCTGGATCGGACATGACGCGATGGTCACGTTTCGCCGCACTCACGAGGAACTGACCATCGACCATGAGCGACGGGGCGGAACGTCGCGACCGGCCTACGTCATCCGTCGCGGATGGATCCCTCCATGACCGAGCCAACGTCGCCAGTCGCTGTCACATCAGCTGCCGCAGCGGTCGTCGCCTGCTCGTCGAGCGAACGACCCGGGACGGAGACCTCGACGCTCGTTCCGCGGCCTGGAGCGCTGGTACACGAGAAGCGCGCACCGATACGCTCGGCGCGCGCCCGCATGCCGGCGAGCCCCAGGTGCCCGGCCGGAACCAGCTCCGGGTCGAACCCCTTCCCATCGTCGGTGATGGTCATCGTCACGCCCCGGCGTGAGCGGTGGATGACCAGCCGTGCCTCGTGCGCTCCGGCATGCTTGACCACGTTGTGGAGTGCCTCCTGGGCGATCCGGTACAGGACCTCCTCGACCGCGAGTGGCAGGCGTTCGTCGAGGTCGCTGTCCATCACGATCGGCAGTCCGATCCGACCCTGGAGCGCGCCGCTGTGGGTCTTGAGCGCCCGGACGAGCCCCTCCTGCTCGAGGTTGCCCGGCCGCAATTCGAAGATCAGCGCCCGCATCTCGGCCAGTGCCTCGCGCTGCAGCTCACGCAGCTGGCCGAGCCCGGCCCGCGCGGCATCGAGGTCGCGGTCCAGGAGCAGTTCGATCGAGCGCGAGACGAGGGTCATCGAGAAAAGCGCCTGGGTGACCGAATCGTGGAGCTCGCGGGCCAGATGCGCGCGCTCTTCACCGGCCGCCAGTTCGCCCGCCTGACGGCGGAGCTCCGTCTGCAGCCTGACCTGCTCGCTGATGTCACGGGCGGCGCCCTGAACGCCGCTGAAGCGCCCCTCCACGAAGGCCGCCCGGGAGCGGACGTCGACCGGCGTCAGATGACCGTCACGACCGCGCATCAGCAGGCCAGCCTGGGATTCCGCCCCGGGAACGGTCATCAACTCCTGCCAGCGCTCGGTCGCGACCGGCATCGTCGAATCGTCGATGACCACCGAGAAGTGGCAGCCCTCCAGCTCCTCTGTCCGGTAGCCGGTCATGGTTTCGACCGCGGCCGAGACGAAGGTGAAGCGACCCTCGTCGTCCGTGGCGAAGATGATGTCCGGCGAGTTCTCGATGAGGAAACGGTAGCGCTCCTCGGATGCCCGCAGGTCCGCCTCCAGCCGTTCACGTTCACCGATGTCGCGGGCGGCGCCGTGGACGCCGGCGAATTCGCCATCGATACGGACGCCGACCGAGCTCACCTCGAACGGGATCAGTCGGCCGTCCGCGTGTATCAGGGTCATCCGTTCGACGAGTTCGAGGTCGGGTTCCTCGCGCATCCGCTGGCGGCGGCGACCCGGTTCATCACCCTCCGCGTAGCGGACCACCGTCGTCAGGGGCCGGCCGATCAGCTCGGCCGGATCACGGCCGAGGGCACGTCTGATCGTGTCGGAGACGTACGAGAACCGGCCCTCCGTATCGACCGAGAAGATGATGTCCGGCGAGTTGTCGACGAGGAACCGGTAGCGCTCCTCCGAACGGCGCAGTTCGTGCTCCAGACGGTCGCGTTCACGCATGTCGCGCACGGAGCCGTTGGCGCCACGGAACGTGCCACTCCCGTCGAGGCTGGCGACGGCGATGAACTCTGCCGGGACCGGCGATCCGTCGCGATGCCTCAGGTTGATGCGCCCGCGGATCTCCTGGGCCGGGGAGTCGAGCGCGGTCGTCCAGTCGATCTCGGCGACCTCGCGTGATGACTCATGGACGATCGCCCCGAAGTGTCGTCCGATCAGCTCCTCGGGTCGGAACCCGGTGAGCCTCTCGCAAGCCTCGCTCAGGAACGTCAGACGAGCATCGGCGTCCATCGACCAGACGAGGTCCGGGGCGTTCTGGACGAGATACCGGTAGCGCTCCTCGGACAGCCGCAGCTCACGCTCGAGCCGATTGCGCTCGCTGACGTCGCGGACGGTCCCCTGGTTGCCGACCCAGCGGCCGTCCTCGAAGACACCGGTCATCGAGACCTCGGCATCGAAGGTGGCCCCGTCGCCCCGCACCAGCAGCAGCGGGACGCGTTCGATCAGGTCGGGGTCCGTGCCGACCGCGCGATAGCGGTCCCCTGCACGGTCCATCGACGAGGCGTGGGTGACGAGGCCGAAATGCTTGCCGACGATATCGCCCACGGGACGCCCGAACAGGCTCTCCGCCGAGTCGGCCATGAACGTGATGCGACCCTCGGGGTCGGCGCGCCAGATGACATCCGGGGTGGTCTGGACCAGGCCCCGGAAGCGCGCCTCCTCGCGGCTGACACGCGCCAGCAGATCCGAGTTGGTCAGCGCGATGGCCGCCTGCCCCGCGAGAGCCCTGATCAGGTCCACATCCGACTCGTCGAACGCTCCCGCGGTGACCGAGTAGACCTCGATCACCCCGAGCGGCCCGTCCTCGCCCGTGACCGGTACCGCGATCATCGAGCGAAAGCCGGTCCGCGCGTAGAACTCGGTGGACTCAGGCGAGGGAGGGAACAGCGAAGCCAGGTCGTCGTTCCCGACGATCGCCCGATCCTCCGCCACGGCGATCCCGGTCGCACCGACACCGAGCGAGATCCAGAGCTTGGCGCGCTCAGCCTCGCTGAACCGGGCGCTCAACCCGTCGTCGTAGGCCCAATGCAGATCGCCTGTCGCCGGGTCAAGCAGGTCGAGGATGGCACCCTGTCCGCGGACCAGCCGACTCGCCAGCTCGATCGCCTCCTGGAGTATCTCCGCGGGGTCGCGCATCGAGGTGATCCGGGCGGCGATCTCGCGCAGGGCCCGTTCGGCCTCCGCGCGACGGGCGAGTGCGGCGCGCGACCGGTCGAGCTCCTCGATCAGGCTGGCCCTGGTGATGGCGATCGCGGCGCCGGCGGCGATCGCCTCGAGCCGTGAGGCGTCGGCCGCATCCCAGGCATCGCCACGCGAGGTGAACACGGTGAGCGCCCCGAACGGACCCGCTTCGCCGATCAGCGGAGTGGCCAGCACGGACCGGATGCCGGCGTTGGCGATGTAGGTGTCGGCGCCCATCCCGTGGGGGAAGCTCATGTCGGCCAGGTAGTCGCCGGTCCAGCGTGACCGGCCGGTGGTGTATGCCTGCCCGGACATGCCCTGGTCCACGGTCTCGTCGGGGTCGTCCGGCCAGGTCTCGTCGTCAGGCACCAGCGGACCCGACGTGTACTCCCCGCGCAGGAGGCCGCTGAGCGGGTCGATCAGGTCGATCCGCGCTCCCTCGGCACGAAGCAGGCGGGCAGCCTCGTCGATGGCCCGCTGGATCACGTCGGAAAGGTCGGCGGCCGCCGAGATGTGGTCGTTTATCTCGCGCAACGCACGCTCGGTCTCGGCCCGCTCAGCCAGCTCGCTGCGCGATGCGTCAAGCTCGTTGATCAATCGGGAGTTGGCCATCGCCGCGGCGGCATGATCGGCGAGCGAGCGGACCAGGGCGATGCCCGCCTCATCGAAGGCGTCCTCGGCCGTCGAGAACGTCCCGAGGGCTCCGAACACCTCGGCACCGGCTACCAGCGGCGCGACGACCATCGAGCGGATCCCGATGTCGGCGACCACCCCGTCTGGCTCAGGAGCGTGCTGGAAGGCCGGGTCGTTGGGGTAGTCGCGGGTCACCACGACATGACGCTGCTCGACGGCTCGGCCGAACATCCCCTCGCCGGGCGCAAGGACGATGCGCCGGACGCGCTCGAGCGCTCGCCGGTCCGTGATCCCGGATTCGTGGGCGAAGCGCAGTCGCCCCGTCGCTTCGTCGACGAGATAGACCATGGCGCCGTTGGCGCGGAGCAGGCGCGCCGCCTCTTCGACCGCAGCCGTGATCAGGTCGTGCGTCGTCCCGCTCCCACCATCCGGATCGGGCGGTGCACGGCGCGAGACATGTCGAGTCGGTCTGGTCCTGGCGGCCACGGCGCGAGGATACGCTCCGTTCGTGCGTGTCGGGCATCGGCGTTCCGCCGATGGCGGCTACGTCATCCGGCCGATGCCCCGGGAACATCGAGCCCGGGCTCGGATAGGCTTGAGGAGCACGGAGACAGGAGGTACGCGTGCTCGAGATAGTCGACCTGAGGAAGCGTTACGGACCGGTCACGGCCCTCGACGGCGCGGCGTTCGAAGCGCGACCGGGTCGGATCGTGGGCTTTCTCGGGCCCAACGGCGCCGGCAAGACGACGACCATGCGCTGCATCTTCGGCCTGGCTCGGCCCGACGCCGGCGAGGTACGCTGGCGTGACCGCCCGGTGGATCGCGACTCACGGCTTCGTTTCGGCTACATGCCGGAGCAGCGCGGTCTGTACCCGCGCATGCGCGTCGGCGAGCAGCTCTCCTACTTCGCCCAGCAACACGGCCTGTCCGGTCGGGCAGCCGATACCGCGGCGCGCTCATGGCTCGACCGGATGGGGCTTGGCGATCGCTGGAAGTCGAAACTCGAGGAGTTGTCGCACGGCAACCAGCAGCGCGTCCAGCTGGCCACCGCCCTTGTCCACGACCCGGAGCTGCTGGTCCTCGACGAGCCCTTCAGCGGCCTCGACCCACTCGGCGTCGCGACCATGACCGGGGTCATCCGCGAACGCGCCGACCTTGGCGTCGGGGTCGTCTTCTCCAGCCATCAGCTCGATCTCGTCGAGGACATCTGCCAGGACGTGGTGATCATCGCCCGCGGACGGATCGTGGCCGCCGGTCCGATCGACGACCTGAAGGCGCGCTCCGGCCGACGGCACCTCGACGTCGAAGTGGTCGGGTCGGGCGGGGCCTGGCTCAGGGCAGACGACGGGACGACGGTCCTGCACCGTGATGGCGACCGGCTCAAGCTTCTGGTGGACGCATCGGTCGACCTCGATCGGCTCCTGTCCGCGGCGGGTGCGGCGGGTGAGGTCCGTCGTTTCGCATATGGACCCCCCAGGCTGTCCGAGCTGTTCATGGAGGCGATCGACGACGGGGCTGACGACCGTGCCGGCGGTTCGCAGGAGGGCACCCGATGACCCATCGACGCAGCATCTGGCTGGTCGCCCGACGCGAGGTCCTCGAGCGCGGTCGCAGTCGTGGATTCATCCTCGGGATGTTCTTCACGACCGCGCTGGTGGTCGGCTCGCTGGTCGTGCCGGCCATCCTGTTTCGCGACGACGAGGTCACCCAGGTCGGCATCGTGGCTCCCGGGCCACCCGGCCTCGATACGGCGCTGACCACCGCAGGCACACGTCTCGATCGCAACGTCGAGATCGTCCCGATCCCGGACAGCGCCGCTGCCGAGAGCGCGCTCCGTGACGGCAGGGTCGAGGTCGTCGTGGATGTCCCGGCGGACCTGTCGTCCAGCGGGACGGTGCGGTTCCACGAGGAGATCGACCAGGCGACAGCGCAGCTGATCTCGGTCACCGTGATCACGCTCCGCCAGAGTGCGATCATCGCAGCATCCGATGTCGACCAGGCTGCCCTGGCAGCAGCCGGCGCGCCTCCAACGGTGAGCGCCATCGATGCGCGTACGGAGACCGATGAGGCGGCGTTCTTCGTGGCCAATATCGGCGCCGTGCTCATCCTCATCGGCATCTTCAGCTTCGGCTTCACGGTCCTCACCGGCGTCGTCGAGGAGAAGCAGAGTCGGGTGGTGGAAGTCGTCCTGTCCACGGTCCGGCCGCGCGACCTGCTGATGGGCAAGGTGCTCGGGATCGGTGTGTTGGGTCTGGTCCAACTGGCCGTGTTCGTCACCGCCGGGGTCATCGCTGCCATCGCCACGAGCCGGGTGGACCTGCCGGCCACGACACCCGGCGCGGTCGCCCTGATCGCCGTGTGGTTCGTGCTCGGCTACCTGCTGTACTCCACCGCGCTCGGCTTTCTCGGCGCGCTCGCGTCCCGGATGGAAGAGGCATCCAACGCCACGACGCCGGTGACCATGGTCGCGATGATCAGCTACTTCGTGGCGATCTTCGCCGT
>CAYNGM010000035.1:0-3929 GCA_964396565.1 uncultured Anaerolineaceae bacterium
CCTCGGGGCGGATGACCATATCGCGCCGCATCCTGATCGGGTCCTGGCCGGTCTCGCGCGCGACCCGATCGAGGAAGCGCTCGACGGCGAAGATCATCTCGGGCGTGCCGAAGCCACGGTACGCACCGCTGGGTGTCGTGTTGGTCACCACGCAGGTCACGATGGCGGCGGCGACCGGGATCCGGTAGACGCTGGTCAGGCTCGATGCCGAGACGAACGCCGGTGCACTGCCGGGCGGGTAGATCTCGCCCGAGCCCATGTTGACCAGGAGCCGCGCCCGAAGGGCGACGAGGTGCCCCTCGGCGTCGACGGCACCCTCGATCTCGACCTCCTCGTCACGGGCGTGCGACGAGGCGATCAGGTGCTCGCGACGGTCCTCGATCCAGCGCGTCGGGCGGCCGGAGTGCATCGCCAGCCAGGCCACGACCGCATCTTCCGGGTACAGCTGGAGCTTGCCGCCGAACCCACCACCGACATCGGGGGCGATGACCTGGATGTCGGTCTCGGACAGCCCGAGGATCCGCGACAGGATCGTCCGCTCCTGGTGGGGGACCTGGGTCGAGGTCCAGACCGTGAGTCGGCCTCGTCGGAATTCCGCGGCAGCGCCCCGGGTCTCCAGGGGCATCGGCGCATGCCGGTGCATCCGGTACTTGCCTCGGATGACCTTCGAGCGGGCGAAGATCTCGTCGATCTCGGGCGTCGGTCGGCTGGTATCGACGAGCTTGTTGTCCGGCCAGTCGTCGTACAGCCGCGGGGCATCGTCGGCCAGGGCGTCGGTCATCGAAGCGAGCACCGGCAGCTCGTCGTAGGTCACCTCGACGAGCTCGGCGGCGTCCTCGGCCAGGTAGCGGTCGGTCGCAGCGACCGCGACGACCGGCGAACCGACGTAGCGGACACGGTCTGTCGCCAGGGGGAAGCGATGGACCGGACGGATGAATGCGGCGGTGTCTGGAACCGCCGACATGCCCTTGAGGTCGGCGGCGGTCACGACCCGCGCGACACCCGGGGCGGCTGTCGCAGCAGCCGTGTCGATCGCACCGATCCGGGCGTGGGCGAGGGGACTGCGCACGAACGCGATGTCGAGGGGATCTGCGAGCTCCACGTCGGCCACGAACGTGGCCTGACCAGTCAGGAGTCGCGGATCCTCACGCCGTGGCGAACGATCCAGGAGATGTGCCGCCCTGACGGCGTCGCCGAGTTCGATCATGACCCTTCTCCATGGGCGGCCGACGACGGTTCGCGGCCCCACGCCAGGTTGATCGCCTCGACGATGTGCTGGTACCCGGTGCAGCGACAGATGTTGCCCGAGATCAGCTCTCGGATCGATTCGTCGTCCGGATGATCGGCCGGGTCGGCGGCGGTTATCGTCGCAAGGAAGCCCGGAGTGCAGAACCCGCACTGGAGGGCGTGGGTCTCGCTGAACGCACGCTGGAGCGGGCTCATGCCCTCGTCCGGGGTGAGGCCTTCGACCGTGGTGATCGTCGCTCCGTCCACGCCCACGGCCAGGGTGATGCACGATCGGACGGCCGCTCCGTCGACGAGGACCGTGCACGCCCCGCAGACACCGTGCTCGCACCCGACATGGGTCCCGGTCAGGTGCAGGTCGTCGCGCAGGAAGTCGGACAGCAGGCGCCGGACCGGGACATCAGCCCGCACCTCCTTGCCGTTGACGGTGAGCGAGATCGGCAGGACCAGGTCAGGCTCTCGAAGCTGGGTCATGGACGGAGTTCCTCCAGGACGCGGGTCGCAAGGACCTCGACGAGTTCCTTGCGGTAGGCGCGGTCGGCGTGGACGTCATCGCTCGGGTCGACCTCGTCCCGTGCGGCGACCGCGGCGGCACGGATGGTCGCGGGCGTGAGTGCATGATGGCTGGCGCAGGCGGCCTCGGCCGCGCTCAGTCGGACGGGGGTCCAGCCGACACCCAGGGCAGCCAGCCGGATCGAGCCATCGACGACAGCGCCAGCCACGCCGGCGATGGCGAAGTCGCCGTGGCGTCGCGCGACCTCGGTGAAGGCAGTCCGCATGCCCGGTCGCGCCGGGAAGACCACCTCGGTGACCAGCTCGTCGGGCTCCAGGGTCGTGGAGAACGGCCCGACGAAGAACTCCGCCGCCGGGATGACCCGCTCACCACGGACGCTCCTTGCCACGATGGACGCATCCAGGAGCAGGGCGACCGTGGGCAGCTCGGCCGCCGGATCGGCGTGGGCGATGGAGCCGCCGATCGTCCCGCGATTGCGGATCGGCACGTGCCCGACATGGCGCAGCGCCTCGACGAGGATCGGACATGCCGAAGCGACGTCGGGTGCCCGCTCCACCGTCCGCTGACGCGTCATCGCTCCGACGCGCAGGTCGCCCCCGTCGATCGCGATCCCGTCTAGCGCCGGGATGCGCCCGAGGTCGATCAGGACAGCCGGGCGACTCAGGCGGAAGTTGAGCAGCGGGACCAGGCTCTGTCCGCCGGCGATCGGCTTGGCGTCGTAGCCGTGCTCGGCGAGCGCCACCGTCGCCTCGTCGATCGACTCGGGACGCAGATATCCGAAGGGCGGCGGCTTCACGAGCTGACCTCCGCGTTGTTGTTACCACTCATGCGAGTCACGGATACAACCTCGCTCAGATTGTAAGCTCAGGCGACAGCGGGTGCGATGCGTGCTCGGGCATCGTCAAGGTCGGCGCGCATCCGGTCTGCGTCCACATCGACCAGCCGCCCGTCGCGGACACGTTCTCGACCGGCGACATATACACCCTCTATGTTCCGCCGATCCGCGACCTGGACGACGAACGTGACCGGGTCGTTGACACACAGCCCGAACGGTTCCGTGTCGAGCACGAGGATGTCGGCTTCGCGGCCCGGGGTCAGGCGACCGATCCGGTCGCCGAGGCCAAGGGCGTCGGCCGCACCGGCGGTCGCGAACAAAAGGATCTGTCTCGAGGTCAGGGACGGGAAGTCGCGGCTCCGCTTGGACGTGCGGCCCTGGAGGTGCTCGACCTGGGCGTCGAGCTTGCGCTGGAACTGGAGCGCCATGCGCAACTGCATCAGGAGGTCCGGCGACGCCATCGCGGCAGACGAGGTGCCGAGGGTGACCGGCACACCGGCCCTAGTGGCACGACCGGTCATCGGGTGCAGACCCTGGTAGCCCACTTCGGTCTCGATGACGGACGCGATGGCCCCGCCATCACGGGCCAGCAAGTCGAGCTCCTCGTCAGCTGCCTTCGTGGCATGGATCCAGTGCAGGTCCGGTCCCAGCTCACCACGGGCCGCGAACGTCGAGATCTCCCACGCCCCCTGGCTGTGGATAGTGGCGATGACGCCGAGTTCGCGTGCGCAGCGCAGTTCCGCGGAGCTGGTCGCTGTGTCCACGCGGCCGACTTCGTTCAGCGCGATCGCCAGGCTGACCAGACCGTTGTCGCCGAGCTCGCCATGCAACCGCTGCGCCTCGAGGATACGCGGCTCGAGCCCGCGGAGCCCGAGATCATCGTCTCCAGCGACGTCCTGGAAGCTGAAGCCGAACCGCGCGCGGATCCTGGCGGCCCGCAGCCCATCGATGGACGCGTCGGCGTGCGCCGGTGAGTCGACCGGATGGCATGCGTCGAGGACGGTCGTGACCCCGTTGGCCAGGAGCTCGATCGCGCCGCCGTACGTCGCGGCGCGCATGTCCTCGGGCCGATAGCGACCCGCTAGCGCCGGGACCGTCCGTTCGTATTCACCGGCCCAGCTCTCGGTGGCGATCCCGCGGAGCGCCGTCTCCCAGAGGTGGGCGTGCCCGTCGATCAGGCCCGGCAGCACGATCCGTCCGGTGCAATCGATGACCTCGTCGGCCGCCGAGCCCAGGTCAGCGCCGACCGCCACGATCCGCTCACCGTCGATCAGCACATCGCCACGATCGAGGTCAGGAAGCAGTAGAGGAAGATGCCCACCCCCACCGCGGAGA
>CAYNGM010000035.1:3939-9453 GCA_964396565.1 uncultured Anaerolineaceae bacterium
GTCGGCCGGGATCTCCTCCACCGGCACGCCGAAGACCGAGCCGCCCTTGAGCAGTCTTGTCGTCATGCGTGATGCCCTCCCATGCCCGCTGCGAGCACGTGGTCGCGGGTCTCATCGAGCCGGGCACGAAGGCGCTCCATGTCCACGTCCAGCACGGCGCCATCGCGGACACGCTCACGGCCCGCGACGTAGACCCGTTCGACATCGGCGGGGCTCGCCTTCATGACCACCCGCGCGGCGGGATCCCCCGCGCCAAGGCCGAACGGCTCGGTCGAGAGCACCACGACGTCCGCCTGTTTCCCCGGCGTCAGGCTCCCCGTGCGATCGGCCAGCCCGAGCACCTCCGCGCCCTCCAGCGTGGCCATCCGCAGCACCTTGCGGGCATCGAGGACCGGCGTGCCGTCCGTGCGTGAGGGTTGCCGCCAATCCATGTGCGCGGCCAGGCCGTCACGCAACCGCTGGGTGACGAAGGTGAACCTCATCTGGCGGAACAGGTCACACGGAAGGGAGCTGACGTTGTCCACACCGATGCCGACCGGGATGCCGAGCCTCGCGCCCCGACCACTCGGGGTGTCCCAGCCGAAGCTGAGCTCACTCTCCGCGGTGACCGACAGCATCCCCCCGTCCTCGGCGAGCCATGCCAGCTCCACCTCCGATGCCGTTGACGAGTGGGCCCAGATCAGGTCACGACCGAGCAAGCCACGGTCATGGAGCGTGGCGATCTGTCCCCCGATGATCGAGTGGACGGTGGACACGATGCCGAGGTCCCGGGCACAGCCGAGCTCCGCGGCGTTGGTCGCCGCGTCGACGTGCTCCATGTTGTTGAGTCCGATGGCCATGCCGACCAGTCCGTCGTCATCCGCGAAATGCTCGGCGTGCAGACGGTGCGCATCCTGGACCCGGTGGGCATGGTCGCGGTACGCGCGGGGCTCATATTCCTTGCGATCACGGAAGCCGTAGCCATACAACGCGCGAACGCCGGCCGAGCGCAGGGCCGCGATGGACGCGTCGGCATGTTCGGGCGAGTTGACGGCGTGGCAGAAGTCGAGCAGCGTCGTCACCCCGCCCGCGAGGTATTCGATCGCGCCCGCCTCGGTCGCGGCGTACATCTCCTGCGGTCGATAGCGACCGGTGAGTGGGTGCACGACGGCGAAGTACTCGAACCCCCACATCTCGGCCGACGATCCGCGGAGCGGTGTGTGCCACAGGTGGGTATGCGTGTCGATCAGGCCGGGCAAGACCAGGCGCCCGCCGACATCGATCACCTCGTCGGCAGGTTCGTCCAGTTCCGCGCCGACGGCGGCGATCCGATCACCTTCGATCAGGACGTCGCCCACCGGGAAATCACCGATCGCCTCGTCGATGGTCAGTACGTACCCGCCGCGCAGCAGCGTTCGCCTGTCAGCCATGTCCCGAACCTCTCCTTGCGGCGTCGTCCACGGATCTCCTTCAGAACGGCTTGACGACCATGAGGAACAGGATCGTCAGCGCGGTCAGGCGCATATAGATCCCGCCCCGACCCAGCCGGACGCGTCGGCGCGCCACTTCCTGGGCCTCCGGCGTCCCCGGGGTCGGTGGCCCTCCCTCGGTCAAGGCCAGGACCTTGCCGATGTCGCGGTTCTGGACGAGAGCTGCGTAGGTCCACGAAGGCAGGAACAGGATGATCGAGAGCACCAGCCAACCGCGCGAGAGAAGCGCCGGTCCGATGATCGCGATCATCGCCAAGCCGGTGACGAGCACGAGGGTCGCCAGCGGCCACGACCACTCAGACGAGATCGACTTGACCAGGCGGCTGGCGAACCGGGCATGCGTGGGGTCCTTGGCGCCGGTCGAGACGATCCGTTCGAAGACGAAGGTCGGCCCGAGGCCGATCATGACCCCGACGAGGTGGAGGAAGAGCAGGATCGGGATCAGCCAGCCCATGTGCGGCTTCCGCGATCAGCCGGCATCGGTCGGCATCGGTCGCCAGCGGCGCCGACCATCGACCCGCTCCACCCATCCGAAGCCGGGCGCCGAGAAGTGGCTGCCGGCCGCGAGGGTCCTGTCGTGCTCGAGGCGGGCCAGGATCTCGCGCCTCATCGCGACTGCCTTCTCCGGATCCCAGTCGAACCGGTTCACCCAATCGTCCTCGGTGACCACCACCGTGTGATGGGCGAGGTCGCCAAGGACCATCAGCTCAGCGTCGCCGTCATGGAGCAGGAAGCAGGTGTGACCGGGTGAGTGCCCCGGCGACGGCACCGTCCGAAGGGAGGGACAGATGTCGATCTCGCCGTCCTCGAACTGGTCGAGGACTCCGAGGTCGCCGAGGGGCAGCGCATTCTGCCTGAAGTTCGGGTGCATGAACTTGCCACTCGTCTCGTACGCCCAGTCGGCCGCTGGTACGAGATAGCGTGCGTTCCGGAACCTGGGCCGAACGCCGTCTGCATCGGTGATCAGGTTCCAACCGACGTGATCGGCGTGGAGGTGGGTGAACAGGACGAGATCGATGTCATCGACTCCCGCATCGACCGCCGCCAGTTCGTCAAGGAGGCTCGCCGGGGTCGATGGGGCACCTGGCGGGGCGAAATCGGGGCCCCAGCCAGCGTCGATCAGGATCTGTCGGCCATCTGCGCGGACGAGGAACGCCCGGAAGTTGAGCAGCCCGGTGACTTCGTCCTCGAGGATGTCCCGATACGGCTCCCACGAGATCGCCGGAACTGATTCGTAATGCCAGGCCGGGTCGATCCGGTGCACCCGATCGACCAGACCGACGATCTCGGCGGCCCCGACCTTGACGCGAAAAGGCATGATCACGCTCCTCGTTGTTGGCCGGCCACGGTACGACGGTCGGGCTAAGAATGCCCCGGGCCGCCGAAGCGACCCGGGGCGATCCAGATCGGCTATATCAGTTGGCCCGTGGCGGGAGCTCGTTGGTCAACCCCAGCGACTCCTGCGCTGCGAGCAGGGACGTGATGTCAGCCACCTTGTCCCAGGCCGGCGGCGGATCGAAACCCAGGGCAGACAGTGTCTCCTCGGTGGGAGCCTGGGCGAAGTACAGGTTCGGACAGTACAGGGACTGCGTGAGGGTCTCGCCGTCGGGGTTCGCGGCGATCGTCTTCTCCTCGTTCTCGGTTGCCACGCCCTGCGCCTTGAGGACGGCGAGGATGTCCGCCTGCTGGCTCATGTCGACGGTGTCGGCGACGCCGCGCATGATCGCCCGCTGCAGGCGGGTCATCGTGTTCGGGTTCTTGGCGATCCAATCGGTGTTGGCGAACACGATGTCGCCCGGCCAGTCGGAGGTCTCATCCAGGATCAGCCGGCCACCTACTTCAGCCACGGCGGCACGCGTTTGTGGGTAGACGGGCATGCCATAGAGCTTGCCGGCCACGAACACCTTGGTCGCCGCGTTGGAGAAGCCCGGGATGATCACGAAGTTCGGTGGCGGACTGATCGCGTCGAGATCCCAGCCGGCCTCCTTGAGCAGGAGCTTGCGGGCGTTGCCGTCGGGCTCGCCAGCGGTCCACTCGATGAGGATGTCCTTGCCGGACAGGTCGGCCGGGGTCTGGATCTCGGGTCGAACCGCGAACACGTACGACCGGTGACAGCGGTATGAGGAGGTGATCTGGACAGGCAAGCCCTCGTTGATCGCCTGTGCGGTCTGCCCGAAGTCCAGGATGCCCACATCCACGCTCCCGGACGTAACCGCAGCCCGTGTGTCGGGCACGACGATGACCTCGACATCCAGGCCCTCGTCCTTGAAGTAGCCACGTTCCCGGGCGAGATAGAGCGGCGCGAGGGACGCGGCATTCGGAAGCCAGATCCCGAGCTTGAGGCTGCTCTGCTCAGCCGGCGCGATCGAGGCTTCCGCTGACGCTGCCGCGGATGCCGAGGCGGCCGGCGGTACCGACGCAGGTGCCTCCGACGCGGGCGTGTTGGTCGCTGCCGCGCCGGTCGTGCTTGGGCTGGTACCTCCGCCCGTGGTACACGCCATGACGAGCAGCGTGCCCAGGGCCAATCCCCCGAGCTTCCTCGGTCCACTCAGTGCCATCGTCGTCACTCCTGGTCCGTGGGGTTTCGTCGGCCGCGACCTCACCGGCGTTCGCCGGTAAACGGCTCGATACACTTTATATCATGCGGATTCTGGATTCTGTATCGGCCTACACTGCTGAGGTGGCAGCAAGTGCCGGCATCACCTCGGCCGAGATCAGCTGCATCTGCTCGATCATGCTCTCCGGGCTCAACGGCAGGAGCCGAAGATCCATCGCGGTCGCACCGGCGTCCTGGAACTCGAGGAGTTGCTCCAGGAACGAAGCCGGGGACCCGGAGATCGTCTGACGCCACAGCGTGTCACCTTCGAAGCGGTGGCCATGGGTCTGCTGCATCAGACGCCGCGCGGTGGCGTCGCTCTCATTGACGTAGGCCGCGTCGCACACGATGTAGTCGATGGGCGTCGATCGCCCAGCCTTCTCGGCCTCATCCTCGATGCGTTGTCGAGCCTCGGCCATGTAGGCAGGAGAACACTGGCTGGGGTACCAGCCATCGCCGATCCGCGCAGCGCGCCGTTGGGCGATCTCCGAACTGCCACCGATCCAGATCGGCATACGTGGCTGCTGGACGGGCTTGGGGAACGGGTCGAGGTGCTGGAACGAGACGTGTCGGCCGCTGAAGCTGGATGTGTCCTGGGTCCAGAGTGCCTCCATCGCGGCCAGGTACTCCTCGATGATCTCGCCGCGGTTCCCTGTCACATGGAAGGCGGCCCACTCGCGCTCGGCGATCGATGCGTTTGGGGCAAGGACATACCCCTCGATCGCCTGGTGTTCGCGATAGAGCGCACCGACGCCGACCCCAAGCACAAGGCGCCCGCCCGTCATGGCATCGAGCGTGGCTGCCTCCTTGGCAAGCAGCACTGGATGCCGGTACGGCAACTGCAGGACGCCGGTCAGGAGTCGGACGTTGTGCGTCCGTGCGCCGACCGCCGCCAGGAGCTGCATCGGCTCGAGGACGGTGCGATCCTCGCCATCATGGAACCCGCGGCACCACGTGGACTCCGTGGATGCAAGGATGTGATCCTGGGCGCTTACTCCCCAGAACCCAAGCGCATCGGCCGCCTCAGCGACACGGAACATCGTCTCCGGACGCGCATAGCAGCCGGCGTTGGGTAGTCGAACGGCGAGTTTCATCCGGGACTCCTGGCGACGAGGATGGGATGGAATCGCCGGCGGGTCGTCGGGGGAAGCGAACCCGCCGGCTGGTCCTGTTGGTCGGAGACGTCAGGATCCGGGCGGTGGGGGCAGCTCGTTGGTCAATCCCATGGAGGCCTGGGCGGCGAGCAGCGGCTTGATGTCGGCCAACTTGTCCCAGGTCGGCATTGGTTGCAGACCCTGGGCCGTCAACAGTTCGTCGCTCTCCTTCTGATCGAAGTAGAGGTTGCCGCAGTACGAGACCTGGTTGAGGATCATCGCGTTCGGGTTCGAGGCGAGGGTCTTCTCCTCGTTCTCGGTCGCGACGCCCTGCGCCTTGAGGAGGGCGAGGATG
>CAYNGM010000035.1:9463-12132 GCA_964396565.1 uncultured Anaerolineaceae bacterium
CCCGCGCAGCAGGTGGGCCATCGTGTTCGGGTTCTTGGCGATCCAGTCACTGTTTGCAAAGACCACATCATTCGGCCAGTCCGAAAGCTTGTCCACGAGCAGTCGGCCACCGGCCTCCAGGGTCGGCGTCTTCGTCTGGGTGTAGACCGGCATCCCGAAGAGCTTGCCCGCGACGAAGACCTTGGTGGCGGCGTTCGAGAAGCCCGGAATGATCACGTAGTTCGGGGGAGGGCTGATGGCGTCGAGGTCCCAACCGGCCTCCTTGAGCAGGGCCTTGCGCGCGTTTCCGTCCGGTTCTCCTGCGACCCACTCGATGACGATGTCCTTGCCGGACAGGTCCGCCGGTGTCTTGATCTCCGGACGGACGCCGTACATGTACGAGCGTCGACAGCGGTAAGACGACGCGATCTGGATGGCCAATCCCTCGCTGATCGCCTGGGCCACCGGGCCCATATCCAGGATGCCGACGTCGACGCTGCCGCCTGTGACGGCCGCACGCGTATCCGCGACGACGATGAGCTCGACATCGAGACCCTCGTCCTTGAAGTAGCCCTTGTCGAGCGCCTGATGCAGGGACGCCAGGGAACCCGCGTTGGGCAACCAGATGCCGAGTTTCACGTGACTCTGCTCGGCTGGTGCCAGGTTCGCAGCTGACGGCTCTGCGGATGTCGCCGGCGGGACGGATGCCGGGTTCTGCGATGGAGGTGTCGTTGCAGGTGGCGCGCCAGTCGCACTCGGACTCGGCGTACCACCCGTGGTGCACGCCATCAGCAGCAGCGCGCTCAGTGCCAACCCCCCAACCCTCCTCGGTCCACTCAGTGCCATGTCGTCACTCCTGGTCCTTGGGCAGCCGTGGTAGCAACCTCGCCCGGATTGTACACATTTGCACCGGCGAGAGCGCATAAAATATTGTGATGACGCTCCCATACGATCGCTACCCCATGCTCGCGGGTCCGATCCAACTCGGGACGATGCGCCTGCGCAACCGGACGGCGGTCTCGCCGATGTCTACCTACGGGATGGCCGAGTCCGAAGGAGCTGTCAGCGATCGACTCATCACCTACTACGAGGCGCGTGCGCGTGGTGGGTTCGGTCTGGTCACGACGGAGGCCACCCTCGTCCATCCGTCCGGAAAGAGCTGGCCGCATCACCTTGCGATCTTCGACGACCGGTTCGTCCCGGGTCTGGGTCGACTGGCAGCGGCCATCAAGCGCCATGGCGCAGCGGCGGCCGTCGAGTTGCACCACGGCGGCGCATTCGCGTCGGCAACGTTGACCGGTCAGCAGCCGATGGCGGCATCCGGACAGCCCGCGTTCGGTCGCGACGAGGTCCCGCGGTCGATGACGATCACCGAGATCCACGAGATCGAGGAGGCGTTCGCGACGGGCGCGCGACGGGCGCGCGAGGCGGGCTTCGATGCCGTCGAGTTGCACATGGGCACGGTCTACCTGATCCTGAGCTTCATCTCGCCCGCCCAGAACCATCGAACGGACGAGTACGGTGGCGACTTCGAGGGCAGACTGCGGTTCCCGGTCCGGATCATCGAGCGGATCCGGGATCTCGCCGGGGCACAGTTCCCGGTCGGTGCCCGGATCGTCTCAACGGACTACCACGACGGTGGCATCGACCTTGACGAATGCGTCCGCGTCGCGCGACGGCTCGAGGCCGCGGGCGTGACCTACCTCGACGTGACCACGGCGCTCGGCCCGCGTGGCCTGCGTGAGTCACCCTTATCGATGGGCTCGCCGGAGGCGCCTCTGGCCGATGCCGCCGAAGCGGTCCGTCAGGCAGTGTCCGTCCCAGTCATCTCTGTGGGCCGCTATCTGTCCCTGGGTTCGGCTGAAGCGACCCTCGCTGCGGGCAAGGCCGATGTCGTCGCCTTCGGGAGGGCCTCCCTCGCCGACCCGGCCATCGTGGCGAAGTCCCTGGGCGGCGATGAGGCCGGAGTCATCCCGTGCATCGCCTGCGATGCATGCTTCGACATCGGCTACGCGGGACTCGGGACATCATGCCTGGTCAACCCCGAGACCGGCCACGAGGCAGAGCTTCCTGTCATCCCCGCACGTCGAGCCCGAACTGTGCTCATCCAGGGCTCGGGTCTGCCCGGACTGGAGTTCGCCCGAGTCGCCGCGCTCCGCGGTCATGATGTGACGGTCGCGAGGGACGGACTTCCGTTCGGCGGGCTGCTCGCGTTGCGAGCCCGCATTCCTGGTGCCGCGGAACTCGCCAAGGCAGTGCGCTTCTACCGGGGGCGCCTCGATGCACTCGGCGTGAACGTCGTCGACAACGCCTCGCCGGGCCCCTTCGATGTCATCGTCGATGCTGGGTCAGGGGCGCCCCTCATGCCGGAGATCCCCGGTCTTGATCCCGAGCGGGTGATCTCGGCTGTTGACGTCCTGACCGGTACGGTCGATCCGGAGGTGATCGGTCGACATGTCGTGGTCATCGGGCGCGGACTGCTGGGCGGTGAGACATCGCTGCGCCTCGCCCACGCCGGCAAGCGGGTCACGTTCGTCTCCGATCGCGCGGCCCTCCGCGAACCCGGCAGGAGCGCGGTCGCCGCCCGGACCGGCATGCACATGGCCGACCTCGGTGTGCGGTCGCTGATGAACGCCGTGCCGATCGGGATGGATGACACCGGTCTGCGCGTGAGCACGGGTCCGGTGGTC
>CAYNGM010000036.1:0-10277 GCA_964396565.1 uncultured Anaerolineaceae bacterium
GGAGCTGTTCGCGACCATCGAGCACGAGCCGTTCGCGGCGGCCTCCACAGCGCAGGTCCACCGCGCCACGTTGCCCGACGGACGGCTCGTCGCGGTCAAGATCCAGCGCCCCAACATCCTGGCCAAGACCAAGGCCGACCTCGGGGTCCTGGAGGAGCTGGCCAAGGTCGCCGAGGATCGCTGGGAGATGGCCGCCAAGCTCGGCGCGCGGGCCATGGTCCGCGAGTTCGCGACCGGGGTCCTGAAGGAACTCGACTATCGGAACGAGGCCTATCACTCACTGCGCATCGCTGACGCGCTCAGGAAGTACCCCGAGATCCATGTCCCGGTCGTGGACGCCGAACGCTCCGCTGAGCGGGTGATGACCGCGGAGTTCGTCAAGGGCATCAAGATCTCCGACGTCGAGCGGCTCCGGGCTGCCGGGCTGGATACCACCCATCTGGGCGGGGTCTTCATCCGGGCCATGATCAAGCAGGTCCTGGTCGATGGGTTCTTCCACGGTGACCCGCATCCGGGCAACGTCCTGGTGGACCCGGACACCGGCCGGATCGTCTTCCTCGACTTCGGGCTGATCGGCGAGCTACGGACGGACCAGCGGATGACGCTCATCCAGCTGCTGTTCGCGCTCAAGGGCGCCGATAGCGGCGGGATCGCCGATGCCCTGCTCGGGCTCGGGACGCGCGGGCCAGGTTTCGATGAGCGGCGCTTCCGCAATGACATCGACCGGATGACCCGTCAGTACCTGATCTACGGATCGGTCGACAGTCTGGGCGAGGGTCTGTCGGCCGTCCTTGGCGCGGTCTTCGACAACGGACTACGGCTGGACAACGACCTGACCCTGGCCATCAAGGCCGTCGTCCAGGCCGAGGAGACGGCGACCATCCTCGCCTTCGACGTGGACATCGCGGCGGCTGCCTTCGATGAGGCGCGCGCGGCGGCGCTCGAACGGATCACACCGGAGGCCGTCCAGAAGGTCGTCATCGGCCAGGCTGTACGCGCCGGCCAGGAGTTCGCGCGACGCCTGCCGACGCTCGAATCGGCGGTCTGGAGCTGGATGGACCAGTTCGGCAAGGGCAAGCTGGTGGTGGAGATCGATACCTCAGAGCTGAACAAGGAGATCGGCAAGGTCAGCGACCTCGGCCGACAGCTGGCCATCGGGATGCTCGTCACGGGGCAACTCATCGGGACGGCCATCCTTGCCGTCGTCCTCCTCCAGCCCCAGGCGCTCGAGGAGTTTCAGACGTTCGCCTACATCGGACTCATCGCGTTCGGTGTGTCGCTGCTGGTGAGCCTGTACGTGCTGTACCGTGCCCTGCGCGCCATCCCGTCGGGTGATGGCCGCACCGACATCTGAGGGAGGTTTCCGTGCGGCCGATCCGCCAGTTGGTCGATTTCTACCGGCTCCAGGGAGAGATCCTCTGGAAGTGGCGACCGGGTCGCCGGGCGCTGCTTCGGCGGATGCTCGTGGCCTTCGTGATCTCGTTCATCGCCCTGACCCTGACGGTCGCCCTCATCCCGGGGCTGAAGGTGGACACCTGGACGACGATGGCGCTCGCGGTCGTCGCGTTCGCCCTGATCAACGCCCTGGTCCGCCCGGTGATCCTGTTCCTTCTTGCGAGCATCTCGACGATCGCGGTGATCATCGCCACCTTCGTCTTCCAGATCCTCGTCTTCTACCTCGTGGAGTGGCTGCTTCCCGGGTTCTCAGTGGAGCGGGTGGTCGCCGCCCTTGGCGGGTCGATAGTCTTCGCGGTGTTCAACACCATCCTCTCGGCGATCTTCGCCGTCGATCAGGACGAGTCCTTCTACGGCGTGTTGGTCGCGCAGCTCGCGCACCGACGCAGCGACCGGATCGTGACCGACAAGCCGGGCGTGGTGATCGTCCAGATCGACGGCCTCGCGCACCCGATCCTTGCCCATCAACTGCGTGCCGGCCGCGTCCCGTTCATCGCGAAGTGGATCAGGAGCGGGGCGATGCGGTTGGACCGCTGGACCGCCTTGCTCCCTTCCCAGACATCGGCTAGCCAGGCAGGCATCCTGCACGGCAACAACAGCTTCATCCCCGCCTTCCGCTGGTGGGAGAAGGAACAGCAGCGGATGCTCGTGTCGAACCACCCCGAGGATGCCGCGGAGATCGTCCGGCGCGCCTCGGACGGCGAGGGCCTGCTCTCGAACGACGGAGCCAGCGTAGGCAACCTCGTATCCGGCGATGCCGTCCGCTCGTACATCACGATGGCCACGATCAAGGACAAGGACCAGGGTCTGGGCCAGAGCCGTGCGTGGTACTCGTTCTTCCTCAGCCCGGACATGTACCTGCGGACGTTCGTGCTGACCATCGGCGAGGTGATCAAGGAGTACTACCAGGCTCGGCGGGCGCATCGGCGGGGAGTGGAACCGTCGATGCATCGCGGCATGCCCTATCCGGTGGCGCGGGCGGCAACGAACGTCGCTCTGCGATCGCTCGGGACGGCCCTCGTGATGGAGGAGATGTACCGGGGAACCCCGGTCATCTACATCGACTACACGGACTACGACGAGATCGCGCACCACTCGGGGCCTGAGCGCGCCGAGACGCTCGACGCGCTCGATGGCGTCGACGCGACGATCCAGTCACTCGCCCGCGCGGCGGAGGACACGCCGAGGCCGTACCAGTTCATCCTCCTCTCGGACCATGGGCAGAGCCTCGGATCGACCTTCCTGCAGCGCTACGGCAAGAGTCTCAAGGACGTGATCTCCGACCTGATGGGCGGGGTCAGCGTGGCCGACGGTACGGGCAGTGTCGAACAGTGGGGTGTGCTGAACGCCGCCCTCACCGAGGCCGCGCAGGCGCAGGGCACGACCGCGGCGCTCACGCGTGCCGCCTTCCGGAGCCGAACCGAGGACGGGACCATCGACATGGTCCCAACCGAAGAACGGGCGGAGGAGTCGAGCGACGACGGTCCGCCGGAACTCGTCGTCTGCGCGTCGGGCAACCTGGCACTCATCTACTTCCCGCGCCTCGAGGGACGCGCGTCCGTGGAAACCATCGAGAGCCACTGGCCGGGCCTGGTGGAGACCCTCGCCCGACACGACGGGATCGGTCTGCTGATGGTCCGTTCGGAGGCCCACGGATCGATCGTCCTGGGTCGTGACGGGCTTCACTACCTGGCGACCGACAAGGTCGAGGGGGTAGACCCGATCGCCGCGTTCGGCGAGCACGCCATCGATGGACTGCGCCGGGTGGATGGGATGGACCACTGCGGCGACATCGTGGCCATCAGCATGCTTGACCCGGAGACCGACGAGGTCGCCGCCTTCGAGGAACTGATCGGCTCGCACGGTGGGCTCGGGGGCTTCCAGACCAGGCCGTTCATCATGCACCCGGCCGACTGGACCATCGACGAGCCGATCGTCGGTGCAGAGGCGGTCTATCGCCAGATCAGGCGCTGGCTGTTCGACATCGGCATCGACCTGAGCAAGGCACCAACGCCCGCGGCTGGCGCGGGTGCGACCGGATCACCGGAGGCTGGCGCCTGACGTCAGACGGTCCCCCCAGCAATCGCGCCGTCGGGTGGTGACCCTCCGAGCGTGGAGCCGCTCGCGTCGCTCGCGGTCGCGTCGCTCGCGGTCGCGTCGCTCGCGGTCGCGTCCCCGCCTGGCGTACCGCCCGCCGCGAATGCACCCAGCACGGTCCGCCAACTGACCGCGACCACGCCAAGGAACGGCACCACCAGGAACATCCCCATGACCCCCGCGACGGCATTGCCGGCGGGGATCGCAAGGAGCACGACCGCCGGGTGGAGGCTGACCGCCCGACCGTAGACCAATGGCGCCACGAAATTGCCCTGGGCGATGTTGAACACGATGGTGAAGATGGCCATCACCGCGATGTCAGTCGTGGTGCCGACCGCGACCGTAACCAGGAAGGCCAGCGCCGTGGCGATGAAGCTGCCGATGTACGGGATGAACCCAAGGAAGAACGACAGGACCGCGATAGGCAGGGCGAGCGGCAGACCCAGGATGACCATCAGCAGCCACGTCGTGCAGGCCCCGAACAGGGAGATGATCCCGGTCGCGATCATGTAACCGCCGAGTACGTCCACGGCACGCTCACCGACCCGCTGGAGATCGGCTCGTCGTGGGCCGCCGAATCGGTCGAGGACCGCCAGACCCGCCCCCTCCCCGTCGCGCAACAGGTAGTAGGTGAGCAACGTGGCGAGCAGCAGGATCACCCCGAAGGCTGGCAGCTCCGCCAGGAAGCCACCGGCCGCCGACAGGGCCCCGCTGCGGACTGCGTGGACGACGGTCGCCACCTGGGCGTTGCCAAGCAGGCCCTGACTCGCCCCCGTCTCCGCCGTCGAGAGCATCTCCTCGAGCGGACCGACCATCATCGCGATCGCGACCAGCGAGATCCCGATGATCGCCAGGATGGAGCCGAGCGTCGTCACGACCGCGGCACGTCCGCGTGGCCAGCCGCGCCGGACGAGAGCATCGGTGGCCGGGTCGAGGGTTGCCGCCAGGACCACGGCGAGGACGATCGGGATGACCACCAGCGGAAGCCGCAGGGCCGCAGCGACGACCGCGGCGGCGAGACCCAGCCCGACGAGCGAACGCCAACTCCATTGACCAAGCCGGTCCAACCAGACCGGGACGAGCCCTGGTCGGTCATGGGCTCCGCCAGGCCTGGCGCCAAGGGCGAGAATCACCGCCGGGCCGAATGCGATCACAAAGGCGAGCACCGGCAGAGCCATGAACAGCCCGACGGCCCCGAACAGCGCGGCACCGATCGGGAGGGCGACAAGGACAAGGGCCGGATGGATACCCAGGCTACGCCCATAGATCCTTGGTCGGACCAGGTTCGAAACGATGAGGTTGCGGACCACGATCAGACCAAGGAAGGTGAGCGCCACCGAGACGCCACCCGATGCCAGGGCGACGAGGAGGATGGCCAGCGTCGTGAGGACCCCGCCGACATACGGGACGTACGCACCGACGAAGACCAGGACGGCCAGCGGCCCGGCCGTCGGGATACCCAGGATGACCATGAAGGCGAACGCGCTGATCGCGTTGATCGCGGCCAGCACCGTGGTTCCACGCAGGTAACCGCCAACGCGCTCCAACGCCGCCTTGCCGCTCTCGGTCATCGCTTCGGCTCGCCAGCCCTTGACCGGATCGATCAGCCACGCCCATGCCCGGTCGCCATCCTGGAGCAGGAAGAACAGGGTGAAACCGCCCAGGATGAGCGAGGTCACAAGAGCGGCGATCGGCGCGACGATGTCGGCAGCCGCCGTCGCGAACATGGTCCGCACCGCGTCGATCACCTCGTGGACGAGGCCCGCCACGACGGGCGACACCCCTCCGTCGGTGAGCCATGACTCGATGGCCTCGCCCCCGGCGCGGACCGTCATGATGACGTCGCGGACGTACGGGAAGAAAATGATCGCGAGGACCACGAGGACCCCGACCACCGAGCCCAGGGCAAGCAGGCTGGCGACCCCGGCCGCCTTCGTGCGCGACCAGCCGCGCGCACGCCGTGAAGCGACATATGGGGCGAAGGTCGCCGCGATGACCAGCGCGATGAGGATCGCGACCGTCACTGTCGAGAGGACGATCGCCAGGTGCACCAGGACCAGCGCCAGGGCCAGCGTGACCAGTACGCGCCAGCCGATGGCGGCCAGCCGCTGGAGCCACCCCGGCACCAGGTGTTCGGACATGGGCAGCACCGGGTCGGTCATGCCGGGACCGACCTGCAGTGAGGTTCGGCAGATTCAGCGATCACGACCATCCTCCTGGATCGGCCGGAAAATCATGAGGCGGCGGCACCGGTCGAACCGGGCCGCCGCCTCGCCCCGAGGGATCAGCCCTCGATGGCCTTCTTCTTGAGCGCCTCGTACTCCGGGACGGTGATCGCGCCCGAGGCCTTCAGCTGCTCGAGCTTGGCGATCTGGTCCGCGGCGGTCACGCCGGACGCCGCCTTGTAGGCCGCCTCCTGCTGGGTCAGCATCTGGACGTCCTGGGCCGTCATCTTGGGCCGGCTGATGATGTAGATCAGCGCGCCGAGGAACGGCAGGATCACCAGCAGGATGATCCAGATCGCCTTCCAGCCACCCGACAGGTCGTTGCGCCGGAAGATGTCAGCGAAGATCGAGATGAAGATCCAGATCAGCATGAACCAGAAGAAGAACGCGACCATCGACCAGATCACGTCCCAGAAGGTCAGCGTCGCGGTACCGACCTGATTGCAGGCACCGACCACGAGCGCGGCCAGCATCAGCAGCGGGACGATCGGTCGTGCGAATAGCTGGCGCGCGGTTGCGAGTGCGGTCATCCATCCCTCCTTGATCGACGCCCGACGGTCGTCGGGCGATACGAGCCCTCGATGATGGGACGATCGTGGAGGTCGCTCGCGGCGCCTCCATCATCCCGTGCGGGTGAATCTACCGTGCGTGTCACCTCTCCTGCAGCATCGCCCGAACATACGACCGGTACGGTCGTCGTTCAGCTGGCGTGATCGACCCGCGACCGAACCACAGCGCAGCCGTTCCGTTGACCACCAGGAGCACCAGGGCGAAGACCGTGACCGTTGCCGTCTCCAGGGCGTGGCCGGGACCGGCGACAACGAGCAGGGCAAGCCCCGGTGAGCGCTGTGCAGTCACCAGCATGCCTGCACGCCTGGTCGCCGCTGATCCACCCCCGATCGCCCGGCCGATGGCCTGACTCACAAGGGTGAATAACAGCATCGCCACGACCGGTATCGGCCCGAGACCGAGCACTTCGTCGTACGTGTCCGCGACCGCGACCAGCACGACAAGGATGATGAGTGCGTTGGAGACCAGCAGCAGGGGCCTCGCCATCCGGTGGGCCAGCGACGGCGACCGGCGTCCGATGGTCCAGCCCACCACGGTAGGCGTGAGCTGGAATACGACCAGACTGGCCACGACAGACCATAGGTCCAGCGAACCGGTGGCTGGCGTGAGACCGAGCCACCTGTCAGCCGCCGCGAGGCCTGGCCCGAGCGTGATCGCGCCGACGATCGACAGGATGAACGTCGCGGCGATGGCGAGCCGCAGATCCCCACCGGCGATCTGGGCCAGCTTCGGTGCGATCGAGCCCGCCGGGGCGAGGGCGACCGCGACGAACGCCACGGCTACCGCCGAACCGAGCCCGAAACCGAACGCGAACCCAACGCCGATGAGCGGCACGACAAGGACATTCAGACCCAGGAGTGCGGCGACGAGGCGCGGCCGGTCGGTGCCCGGCTCCAGATCGGCATCCGCAAGACGGATGCCGATGACCAGCATGGTGACGACCAGGAACACTCGGACGAGCACGACGGTCGCGGTCGCAAGGTCCATCGCTCCGGTTGTCTCCCCTCATGGACACCGCAATCGATCGCGGTGCGCGCATCATCCCATGCGCGCGATGGGCGCACCACGGCGAGTCGCCATGATGTCCCGAGTGGCACAGACATGCTGATCCTCGCCGTCTTCCTGGCCGGGCTTCTTGCCTACAGCCTGCTGTCCCGCCTCCTTGAGACCAGGGGCCTGACACCCCAGATCTGGGTCCTCGGGCTGGGGCTCGTGGTCGGGATCACGCCCGCGGGGCGTGCAGGCGTGACGACGGACCTCGAGGCGCTGCGGACACTCGGCGAGGCAGCGCTCATCCTGTGCCTGTTCGTGGACGCAGCGCGGATCGACATCCGCGCCCTGCGCGGCACCGCCCAACTGCCGATCCGGCTGCTCGCCATCGGGCTACCCCTGACCATCGTCGCCGGGACGATGGCCGCCCGCATCGTGCTTCCCGGCATCACCCTGCTCGAGGCGATCCTGCTGGCGGTCCTTGTCGCCCCGACTGATGCCGCACTCGGAGCAGCCGTCGTCACAAGCCAGCGGCTGCCGCTGCGGATCCGTCAGGCACTCAACGTCGAGTCGGGCTTGAACGATGGGCTGGTGACCCCGCTGGTGCTGGTCGTCGCCGCGGCGATCATCGCCGGTCCCGCTGAGGGCTCGTCGGGATGGGTCGCTGAGGCGGCGAGCGCGATCGGCCTCGGGACGATCGCCGGGGCCGTGGTCGGGGTCGCCGGCGCCCTGCTCTTGCGGTCGTCCATCCAGCGTGGCTGGATGCTTCCGGGTGCCCTCTGGATGACCGGGCCAGCGCTGGCCTTCATCGCGTGGCTGATGGCGAGCGGACTCGGTGGGAACGCGTTCATCGCGTCGTTCGTGGCTGGTCTCGCCGTGACGGCGACCGTCGGGAGGGTCCCCACCGAGGTGCTCGGGTTCGGCGAGGTCGCCGGCGAACTCCTCGGGATGGCCGTCTTCTTCCTGTTCGGCGTACTCGCGACCGACCTCCTGCCGTTCGATCCCGGCGTCGTAGCCTTCGCCGTCCTGGCGCTCGTGATCGCGCGCCCCGCACCCGTGGCGATCGCGCTCGTCCGAACCGGACTCGCCCCGCAGTCGGTCGCCTTCCTGGGCTGGTTCGGGCCGCGCGGCCTTGCCACCATCGTGCTCGGCATCATCGCCACCGATGGCGGCAGCACTGCGTCGGCATTCGCGCCGGAGGTCCTTGCGGCTGCCGTCCTCACGGTGATGCTCAGCGTGATCGCCCACGGGTTGAGCGCGCGTCCGGCCGTGGCCGCCTATGAACGGTTCGTCAAGGCCCTTCCGGCCGACGCGCCGGAACATGATCCGACCGTGGAGCTGCACGGCCGGAGCCGCTATCCTCAGGCTCCGTCCGGCATCGTCGCGAATGTCGGCAGCGGGACGAACGCCCTGCCCGGGTCCGACTGACCGGGATGGATGAGACCAGCACGCGCGAGCGGAGGATCCGATGACCGCAGGGACGAGCCCGAGTCGAGCCGTCGCGCGGGCACGTGCTGATGCGGCCTGGGCCGACCTGCGCGATCGCCTGCGCACGGTGACGCCGTCTGCACTCGGCCGCGCCTCGCTGGCCGCCATCGTCGCCCTGGTCGTCGGCGCAGTCACCATCGGGACGTGGCCGGCCCTCCTGCCCTTCCTGGTCGGCGGCCTGATCGCCTACGCCGCGCTGCCGATCGTGGATGCACTCGACCGACTCATGCCGCGGGCCATCGCGGCAACCCTCGCGATGATCGGGATCCTGGCCGTCATCGTCGCGGTCCTGGCCGTCGTGGTGCCCCCGTTGGTGAGCGCCCTGATCGAGCTGTCCACGGCCATCCCCGGTGCCGCCGAGCTCGAAAGTCGCATCAGATCCGTCCTTGAGTCCGTCCCCGAGGACGCCCGGATCGTGATCGCTCCCGTCGTCCTCGCCGTCGTGCACGCCGCCGTCGGCGCCCTCGCTGGGGCGACTGCCAGCGTGGACGACCTCGTCCCGGCAGTCCTGCAGGCAGCATTGGGCGTCGTCGGGGCATTCCTGGGTCTGCTCGTGCTGCCCGCCTGGATGCTGACTCTGCTGACCGAGAAGCAACGCAGCGCGCTGGCTGTCGAGCGCCATACCGCAGGCTGGCTTCGTCCCGACCTGTGGGCCATCATCCGCCTACTGGACAGGGCCCTGGGCACCTACCTGCGTGGCTATGTCGTCGTCGCGTTCCTGGTCGGCGTGGCGACCTTCGTCGGCCTGACCCTGTCGGAACGGCTCGGTGGCCCGGTCTACCAGGGCGAGCTCGCATTGGCGACATTCGCCGGCGCCGCCCAGGTCATCCCCGAGGTGGGACCGATCTTCGGCCTGCTGCCGGTCCTGCTGCTGCTCCCGATCGACCCGCAACGGGCCGGGATGTACCTCCTGGTCTATGTCGTGTCGCGAGTGCTCGTGGGCCGCACCATCGGCGACCGCCTGATGGAGGGGCGGTTGCACGTCCCTCCGATCGTGCTCATCCCCGGTGTCGTCGCGCTCGGACAGTTCGGACTCCTGTGGCTGCTGGTGAGCGCCCCGATCCTGGCCTTCGCGACCGATCTCGTGCGCTACCTGCACGGCCGGCTGTCGGAGCCACCGCGACCGGCCGGACTGTTGCCCGATGATCCGCTGCCCGTCTCCCCCGTGCCCATCGCAGGAGGCCGTTCTGTCGTTCCGGTCGTTCCGGCCGTCTACCGGTCACGTGTCACGGGCGGGATGCGTGCCACGCCCGGAGCGACTACGAGCCCACCGGGATCTCCGCCCGCCGTCACACCGACCCCCTCATCGACGATCACGAGGTGAACCTCCATGACTGACGATCCGGGTCTCTCGCCCGACTACGCGGTTCCGGCCACGACGGCATCTGCATTCGCCCAGTTGACCCAGATCCGCGTCCCGCTCGCCGAGGCCGGCGAGGCGTTCGGGGTCCC
>CAYNGM010000036.1:10377-12127 GCA_964396565.1 uncultured Anaerolineaceae bacterium
CATGTCGTCCCACCGTGGATCGTCGTGTCGCACGTGGTGACCGTCCGGGAGATCCCCTTTCAGGCCCTGGCCACGGAGCTGCCCAGCCGGGACGACGTCCGCATGGACGTCGACCTGCTGCTGACCTTCACGATCAGGTCTCCGGAGAAGTTCGTCTTCCTGATCTCGGCACCAGACTTCGACCAGGTCTGTCTGGCCGCCTGTCTCGATGCAGCCCGGTTGCTCGTGCGGGCACGGACATCGGACGCCCTCCTTGACCTCGCCGACGCTGACACCGAGGCCCTGCGCACCACGATCGCGGCATCGCTTGCGGCCTACGGAGTCGAGGTAGGTCGGGTGATGGTCACCCGTGCCCAGCCGCCCCGGGAGTTCATGGTCTCGCGCGAGGCGCGACGCCTGGCCGCGGTCCAGCGCGACGAGCAGATCGAGCGCCACGCACTCGAAGAGCGACTCCTGTCCGATCGCGAGGACCTCAAGCGCCAGGAGATCGTCGCCCACCGCGAACGCATCGAGCTTGAGGCGGCCAACGAGGCACTCCGCCTCGAACATCTCGAGAAGCAGCTCGACGCCTTTCCGGCGGCTGCCCGCTGGGACGTCGATGGCCGGCGACTGGAGGTCGCCCGCGCCCTCGCCGCGAACCCTCGGGCGATGATCCAGGTGGGGACGCGTGGCGACATCGCCGATGCCCTGATCATGGGTGCACTCGGTGATGGCGACGCGGCTCCAGGCGCCACGAGCTCATCCTCGCCAGTCTCGGACTCGCGCCGGTAGTATTCCAGGGGCTCGGGAAACCCGAGTCCCACGCGACATACGCCCGGAGAAGCGCCCGCCAGTGCCCACGACCAGCGCACCGCCCTCCGCTCATGGAGCATCGGGCCGCCCATCGCCCGATCGCCGCGCCGATGGATCCGCCGCCATGGTCCTGGGTGTCCTGCCGACGCGGCTCGAGCCCCACTACCAGCGTCCGGGCATCGTGCGCCGTGACGCAGTGGTCGATCGGATCCGGAGCTGCACTACGCCGATGGTCGCGCTGATCGCCCCGGCCGGCTACGGCAAATCCACGGTCGCGTCGCAGTTCGCCGCATCCGGCACACGCCTGGCGTGGTTGTCCGCGTATGATCGCGACAGCGATCCGACGAACCTGGTCCACGACATCGCGGCAGCGATCGATCATGTGGCCCCACTGTCCTCTGCGGAGATCGCGCTCATCAGCGCACCCGGCCCTTCCATGTGGACCGCGGCGGTTCCGAGACTCGGCTCGATCCTGAGGCGCGAGACGGACATCACCCTCGTCATCGACGACCTCGACAAGATCGCCTCGGCCGAGGCTCTCGACATCATCGTCACCATGGCGGAGGCGGTTCGCGATCGACACCGGGTGGTCGTCACCGGACGAACGGTGGGCCGACTGCCGGCTGCTCGCCTCGCCGCTCAGGGCCTGCTGACCATCCTTGATCGTGACCAGTTGGCCATGGACGCGTCGTCAGCGACCGAACTGGCAGCAGCGGTCGGTGTCACGCTCGAGGCGGCCGATGCCGACGACCTCGTCGAGACGACCGAGGGTTGGGCCGCCGGGATCTATCTCTCGCTCCGGGCGACCACCTCCGGCCGACCGTCCGCCGCGAACGATCGGCCAGCGCCGATCGCGGTGTCGGTCGATGCCCCCGAACGGGCCCTCGAGGCATACCTCCGTTCGGAGGTCCTCGATACGCTCGGCGCCGACGATGCGGACCTGCTGCTTGGCGCATCC
>CAYNGM010000037.1:0-6508 GCA_964396565.1 uncultured Anaerolineaceae bacterium
GACCGACGCGACGCCGTCCTCGACGACTACCACGAACGAGTCCGGGTCGAGCCACAGGACCCCCAGGATGACGTCCCTCCGGATCGTGTCGGCGAGTTCCTCGTCCGAGCGCACGTACGCGCGGACCAGGTCCGCCCGGCTCACGACCCCGACGAGCCGCCCATCGTCCACGACCGGCAGCCGGTTGACCCCGCGGGCCGTCATGAGAGCCGCAGCCTCGTGGATCGGTCGCCCCGACCCGATCGAGACCACGGGGGTGGTCATGGCTTCGCCGGCGGTCACCGCCGCGCGCTTTGCCAGCCGCTCGCGGGTCTTGGCCGAATCGCCGAGGAGACGGGCAAATGGACGGTGATCGATCACATCCGCGCCTCCCTCCTTGATCAGGAGGTCCGCCTCCGAGACGACACCGACCACCGCGCCGGCGGAGTCCACGACAGGGACGCCGCTGATGGAGTGATCGATCAGGAGCCGCGCGACCTCCTTGAGCGGGGTGTCGCGCCCCACGGTGACTACAGAGCGGGTCATGACGTCGTGTACGGTCAGCATCCTGGTCCACCTCGCCTTCAATGGTCAGACTGGCGAGGCAGGTTACGGCGCGGCAGGGTCCAAGGTCACCAGTTCGGGGGCCACTCGGCGGCGACTCGGCCTCAGGTGTTCCGGCGACGCAGACCAAGACCCGGCCGGTTCGCCGGCTTCCAGCGCTTGTCCTGACCCAGTTCAAGACCGACGAACGGATCCTCGGCGAGAAGCAGATTGCCGTCGAGATCGATCCAGTCGGCGAGCGATGCGACCACCACCGATGCTGCGATCCCGACCGACGTCTCCTCCATACAGCCAAGGAAGGTACGGAAGCCCATCTCGCGGCCCTCGGCCAGCATCCGATAGGCCGGGCCGATCCCACCACACTTGGCCAGCTTGACGTTCACCCCGGCGACGACGTCCTTGAGGACCGCGAGATCCTCGGGAAGGACACATGACTCGTCGGCCACGATGGGCAGCGGTGAGCGCTCCTGCAGCCATGCGAGGTCCCGGTATGCCTTGGCTCCGAACGGTTGCTCGATGAGCTCGACGCCAAGGTCCACGAGCTCAGGCAGGAGGGCATCGGCGGTCTCGCGCGTCCACCCGGTGTTCGCGTCGACGCGGATCGGGCCGGCAAATACCTCGCGGACCGCGTGCAGGGTGGCGAGGTCGGCCGGGCCGCCGCACTTGATCTTGAGTGCCGGGAAGTCGGCCGCACGGGCGGCGCGCTCGGCTACGACCTCGGGTTCATCGAGACCGAGGGTGAAGTCGGTCGGCGGGACAACGGGCGACAGCCCGCGCAGGACGTGGACCGGAACACCCTGCGCCTTGCCGGCCAGGTCGTGCAGAGCGATATCGATGGCGCACTTCGCAGTGCCGTGCCCGTGGATCGCCCGCTCCATCGCGTGGTCGACGGCGATGACGCCACGCTCCGTGAGCTCGGGCGTGCCGATGGCCGCAAGGAGGAGCGGAAATACCGCCGCCATCGTCTCGGGCGTCTCGCCGTAGAGCCGGTCCGGACAGCCCTCACCGATCCCCACCAGGTCCGGGTAGTCGGGGTGGCGGATCTCGACGATGACGGTCGTGACCCGCATGCTCTCCCCGTGCTCACTGCGAGCGATACGGAACGGGTCGCGCAGGGCAAGCGACAACACTTCGTGGCGCAGATCGAGCGTCATCGACGATCTCCGCTGACCCACGGAAGGGCGTCGACCCTTTCCCGAACAGCCGCCCACAGGCCGTCGGAACCGAAGCGGACCGGATCGTCAGCAGGCAGCCCGGTCTCCGCCTCGATGGCTGCGATGACCGCCCGTGCCTCGTCGTCGTCGCCATAGAGCGATGTGTTGAGGGCGATCGCGACCACCGCCGACGGGGCGATCAGACCAGCCATTCGTTCATGGAGATCGATGAACGGACCGAGTTCGGCGATCGGGAACGAGGTCCCGGGCATGTGATCGAAGTCGTGCTCGGTCTGCCCCGGCTTGTGAACGAGGACCATCGCATGTGGCGTCGAGCCATGGATCAGCCCCAGGGTGACGGCGCTGTAGGCGGGATGGTCGATCGAGCCCTGACCCTCGATGATGACCCAGTCGCCGCGCTGTTCGCCCTGCTCGACCAGCCACTCGACGGTGCCGTTGGCAAAGTCGCTGATGACACGGTCGACTGCGACGCCCCAGCCCTCGATCATCATCCCGGTCTGCCCGGTCGGGACCATGACCGCGGCTTCGCCGGCACGCTGCGCCGCAGCCACGAGCTCGAGCGCGACCGACATCTTGCCGATGGCGCAATCCGTGCCCACGGTCAGGATCACCCGCCTGCCCGGCAGGTGTGCCCGACCGACCGCGGTTTCCATCCGCTCCGGCGAGCGTCGATAGTCGACGATCCTGGTCCCCTTCGCGGCCGCCGCCGATGCGAACTCCGGGTCGTCGCCCAGGAAGACGTGCAGCCCCGAGTGGATATCGAGCCCGGCGTCGATGGCGGCAAGGATGATCGCGCGCCATTCGGTGGGCAGCTTGCCGCCGGCCGGGGCGATCCCGATCAGCAGCGCATCGGGACGGGACGGTCGCGCCAGGGCCTCCTCGAGCGTCGCGACGATCGGGATGTCGTGTCCGGGCAGCGTCTCGGCGACGTTGTGGCCGGCCATCGACGAGTCGAGGACTGCGGTGACCTCATCGTGCCCGTAGCGGATCACGCCCATCGCGGTCTTGGCGTGGATATCGCCCCACAGGCCCTCGGTGAGGATGACCAGTCGGCGCGCGTCAGTAGGCTGCACGGGCTCAGTCTACGGAGTCATCGACCACCGGCGCCGAAGGGGCACTCGCACGACACTCGGATCGCCGTCGCCGTCGCTCTTACCGTCGCCGTCGCAGTTGTCAGCGCCTTACGCCGTTAGCGCCTGACGCGCCTCAACTCAGCTTGGCATCGTGTGTCGATGGCGAAGCGAACGAACTCGCAGTCACCGATGCGTCACGGCAGGAGTGCCGGGTCAGGAAGGCGGTCATCTGGCCTCGGGTCACCGTGGCGTCCGGGCAGAACGTGTCGTTGCTGCACAAGAATATGGCGTTGCAGCAAATGGCTGTCGACCTGGGGTTTGATGGGAGAGAGCGGCCCGATCCGACCGAAGGGGGGGAAGGCTGGTACCGCATACCGGATTCGAACCGGTGATCTCCGCCTTGAGAGGGCGGTGTCCTGGGCCTCTAGACGAATGCGGCCTCGCGGCAACGACCCGCATCGGGGTCGCGTGCCGGCCGACAGGATACCAGCGAGCGGGAACCCGGACAAACCCGACGACCCGGACGATCCGGGGCATGGCCTACAGGCGGTGCGTCTCCAGGAAGGCACGAATGCCCTCGGCGACCTGCTGATGGCTGTGCTCGCCGGCGATCAGCCCGAAATGCGAGTGTGCTCCGAACGGCTCGTACTCCGCACCCAGCCAGTCGGCCAGCCGTTCCGAGTCAGCGAGGCTGACCTGCCGGTCCAGCCCGCCACCGATGACCAGTCGCGGGATCTCGGATACGACGCGCCGATCGACCGCCACCCCTGCCAGCACCTGGCGACGGGCGGCGCCGGACTCGTGTGGCTTCTGGCCGAGCAGATGCTGGATACGCAGGACGTCCGGCAGGGACAGGTCACGCTCGTCCCGCAGCAGCTTCTCGGGGAGCGTCTCCCAGCCGATCATGCCCCGCCCGTACACCTCGGGCACCTCCCGCAGCTCGAACGAGCGGGCCGGCGGACGCACGTCCCTGGGGAGTTCCGAGGAGATCAGGACGACGCCCGACACGGCCACCCGTTCCGCGGCCTTCAGTACCAGCAGACCGCCCATCCCGTGACCGATCGCAACGGTCGTCGGGCCGAGCCGGTCGAGGGCGGCGACCACATCCTCCGTGTACGTGTCGAACGAAAGCGTCGTCGGGTCCGCGGTCTGCGACCAGTAGTGGTTGCGCAGGTTGAGGGCGTGACCCTCCCAGCCGCGGCCCGCGAAGTACCCCAAGTAGCGGTCCCAGACCCACGACCCGGTCAGCTCTCCATGGACGAACAGGAGGGGCTTGCGCCGCGATCTCCGCTCGGGCAGCCACGACTCGATGTAGATGCCCCGATCGGGCAGTTCGATCTCGTCCTTGCGCACCGGGCGACCGTTGACGGCCGGGGCCTGGGCACGTGACAGCATCGGCTCCGGGATGGAGCCCTGGGTCTGATCCACCGGATGATCACCACTCATGGGGGTTGATGAGGAGGCCGGTCAGGGCCTTGGGATAGAAGTAGGTCGACTTCTGGGGCATGACATCGCCATCGCGCGCGACGGCCTCGATGGCTGAGACCGGGGTCGGCTCCAGCAGGAACGCGGCGTCCACCCCATCGCCGGCGTTGACGGCGGCGATCGCCTCTGCGGCCGACTTCGTGTAGCCGATGGCACCGGCCGCGACCGCGGCCGCATCGATGCCCGAGAGACGATCGAGTGCGATCCCGAGCAGTGTCACGTCGAGTCCACGCAGCGCGGCGCCGCCGGTGGGTAGATGAGCTTCGAAGGCGCTTCGACGGGCTGTCAGTACGGCCCCGCCAGCACGTGTCCACAGCCCGAAACGGCCCTCGCCGCCACGCGCCAGACCGGCGGCATCGAACCGCTCGACGAGGGCCGCCGAACCGGCGACCGGTTCGACATCGAACCAGTCGTGCGCACGACCGAGCAGGGTCGCCGCACCTTCATCGCCGAGACCGCGCACAAGCCGATGTGTGGGGAGGACGGTGAGGGGCTCGCCGCTGGTCTCCAGGAACAGCATCAGCAGATAATCGAACGCTGGAACATCGTCGGCCGCGTGCGTGGATCGCCGCTCGTCACGGTAGCGCAGTGCGGTCTCGTATCGATGGTGACCGTCGGCGATGGCGATCGGTCGGGCAGCTGCGGCAGCCACGAGTGCCCGGGCGACATCGGCTGACTCGTCCTCGCCGTCGGCAGGAACGATCCACAGACGGTGCCGGACACCATCGTCGTCCGTGACATCGATCTCGGCGGGACCTGATGCCACGCTCGCCAGACGCGCACTCGTCGCCCCGGACTCGTCGGCGAACAACCCGACGACCGGGCTCGTGTTCACGCCGGTCGCCCGCAGCAGGCGGTAGCGGTCCTCCTTGGGGCCGGTGAGTGTGCGCTCGTGTGGGAGGACGCCGCTCCCGGGGCCGAACGCCTCCAGGCGCAGCCGCGCAAAGAACCCGCGTTGGGTCCGCTCGACATTCGTACCTGGCACCCGGTAGGTCTGCTCATAGACATAGACCGAGGGGTGCGGGTCCTTGCGTAGCGTCCCGTCCGAACGCCAGCCCGCCAGCGTCCTTGCCGCCCGGCGATAGCGCTCGTCCGGATCCTCGCCCGGCTCACCGATCGGCAGGTCCAGACGAACCACGTTCGAGCCGTGGCGGTTCACCAGTCGGGCGCGTTCATCTGGAGAGATCACGTCGTACGGCGGCGCGACGACCGCAGCCAGGTCGCCGACGACGGACGCATCGAACCGGAGCGCGCGGAACGGACGGATATCGGGCACGTTCTCCTCGGGGCGCTGCCCGACAGCCGACGGGTTCCACCGCCGACGACTCGTCAGTCGACGACTCGACGGCCGACTGGGTTCGGGACGTGCGCATCGTACGATACGTCGCGCTCCGACCGCGACGGGCCCGATCTGATGGCCCGGCGGGGGCGGGCGAGGAACGTGCAACTTTTCGGGGCATCGGCACGTCCATGTGACGACCGATCCCTGCCGGACCCGTATCGGGAGTCGTCGTGCGCCCCTTCGAGCCCGTCGCCAGCCCCATCCCGCTCCGCCGCTCCGACCATACCCGCAGCCCCTCCGGGCGCATCGGGCGACTGGTGCATGCCGTCGTGATCGCGCTGGCCCTCTGCCTCGTCATCAGCGGGCCTGCATCCGCCGTCGACGGCCTCACCATGGAGGCGCGGCCGCTCCTCGATGGCAACGCCAAGACCGGGCGCTGGATGGCCATCGATGTCCATCTGGTCAACGCCGGTCCACCGATCAGCGGTGAGCTTCGACTGACCGGCGGAGCCGGCGGCAAGACGAGTTTCGCGCTGCCGGTGGATCTGCCGACGCAGTCCGACAAGGTGTATCGGCTCTACAGCCAGCCGCAGCCGTTCGGACGCGAGGTCGTCGTCACGCTCGTGAGCGGAGACCAGACGGTCGCCACGAGCAAGGTCGAGTACAAGCTCCGTGATCCCACCCAGCTTGTGGTGGGTGTCGTCGCCGAGCGGCCCGGCGACATCGTCGGCAGCGTCAACCTGCTGCCCAACCAGAACGGGTTCGCCCCGATGCTCGTCGCATTGGGCCCTGACGATCTGCCGGCGCGGGTCGAGGCATGGGGCGCGCTCGATCGCTTGATCTGGCAGGACGTCGATGCCGGTCGCCTGTCCACCGAGCAACTCGACGCCCTGCGTGGCTGGGTCGCCGGCGGTGGGCGGCTGGTCATCGTGGGTGGGACGGCCGGACCG